>NZ_JBHWGD010000031.1:0-33784 GCF_042733235.1 Kitasatospora sp. NPDC059722 | reverse complement strand
GCCGCGCGCGCGGACGGCGCCCAGGCGCTCCCCGGGCCCCCCGCCGGGAGCCCCCGAGTGTGCCGGGCCTCCCCCGCTGCCGCGGGGGATCGGCAGGCCGATCGGCGGCGCGTCGGTGCCGTGGTCGCCGCCGGGCGCCATGGTGTGGACGGTGGTGGTGACGGTGGCCTCGGCCGGGCCGTAGGCGTTGTGGACGGTGGCGGTGACGTCCGGGCCGGGGGCGCGGCGCAGCCGGTCGCCGCCGATGGTCAGGTGCCGCAGGGCGAGCCCGGCGGGCCAGGGCCGGTCGAGGACGGGCTCGGCGAGCGGGGTGGGCAGCACGGTGACGGTGATGCCGGCCTCGCGCCACCAGTCGGTGAGGGCGCCGGCGTCCCAGCGGACGGCATCGGGGGCGACACTGAGGGCGGCGCCGGAGGTGAGGGTGGCCCACAGCTCCTGGAGGTGCGGGTCGAACGCCACGCCGATGAGCAGGCTGTGCCGCTCGCCGGGGCCGAGGCCGGTGAAGTCCCGGTACCAGTGCAGGAGTGCGCCGAGGGCGGGTTCGCCGACCGCGACGGCCTTGGGCGTGCCGGTGGAGCCTGAGGTGAGGACGGCGTAGTGGGTGCCCTTGGGGATCTCGACCGCGCCGCCGTCGGAGCCGTCCGCGAAGGCGGCGATGACGGTGGCGGCCGCGTTGGCGCCCTCCGTCGGCAGGGCGAGTTTGAGCTGCTCGCCGGCCTGGCGGCCGGTCGGGAGCAGGGCGGGGTCGCCGATCAGGCAGGCGGGCCGCAGCTGTTCGGCGACGGCCTGGAGGCGGCGTTCGCCGGGGCGCGGGCCGAGCGGCAGGTGGACGGCCCCGAGCTTGGCGGTGGCGAGGGTGACGGCGACCAGCGCGGCGGAGTGGTCGAGGCAGATGCCGACCAGGTCGCCGGGGCGCACGCGCTCGCGCAGCGCGTCGGCGACGGTGTCGGCGAGGCGGTCGAGTTCGGCGTAGCTCCAGGCGTGGTCGCCGTCGATCAGGGCGGGCGCGTCCGGTGTGCGGTGCGCCCAGGTGGTGAAGAGGTCGAGGACCGCGCCGTCCTGGTGCGGACGGCCGTACTCGATGCTGAGGGGTTCCATCATCGTCTCCCGGTTCAAGGTCACGGCACGTCAGTTCAGGCCCATGGAGCGGGCGATGATGACCTTCTGCACCTCGGAGGTGCCCTCGATGATCGTCATCATCCGCACGTAGCGGTAGAGGAACTCCAGCGGGTGGCCGCGCACCCAGCCGGTGGCGCCGTGGACCTGGAGCGAGCGGTCGACGGCGCGGACGGCGGTCTCGGAGGCGGTGAGCTTGGCGAGGGCCGCGTTCTCGGGCGCCTCGGTGCCGTCGTCGACGAGGCGGGCGCACGCGAGGGTGAGCAGCTTGGAGGCCTCCACCTCGGCGCGGGTGGTGACGAGGTGCTCCTGGACGTGCTGGTAGTCGCCGATCGGCCGGCCGAAGGCCTCCCGCTCGCGGGCGTACTCGACGCCTGCGCGCAGCGCGTACTCGGCGACGCCGTTGCACATGGCGGCGACGACGAGCCGGCCCCGCGAGAGGCTGTCGATGGCGAGCGCGGTGGCCGCGCCGATGCCCTCCTCGCCGCCGATGACGGCTTCGGGCCCGACGGTGACGCCGTCCAGGAGGAGCTCGAACAGCGGCTCGCCGGACATGCCCTCGTAGCGCTGGCCGATCCGCAGGCCGGGCTGGTCCATCGGCAGGACGAAGGCGGTGGCGCCCACGGTACTGCCGTCGCCGAGGTCGGTGGCGGCGACGACGAGGACGATGCCGGCCCGGTCGGCGTTGCTGACGAAGGTCTTGCGGCCGTTGAGCACCCACGTGTCGCCGGTGCGGACGGCGGTCGTGGTGAGCCGGAACGCGTCGGAGCCGGCGTGCGGCTCGGTGAGGGCGAGGCAGCGGGTCTGCTCGCCGCGCACCAGCGGTACGAGGTGGCGCTCGATCTGCTCGGGCGTGCCGTTGCGCAGCAGCGGGCTCGGGCCGTCGGAGCCGGCGAGGGCGTACGGCGCGAGGGAGCAGCCGCTGCGTCCGGCGGCGTGGTGGAGCAGGACGACGGCGGTGAACGGCATGTCGGAGCCGCCGAGTTCCTCGGGGTAGTCGCCCGCGTAGAAGCCGAGGGCGGCGGAGCGCTTGCGGACGTAGGCGCGCAGGTCGGCCGGGGGCTGGTCGGCTGTCTCGGGCAATTCGGCGGCGAGCGGCACGAGTTCGCGGCGGATGAAGCTCTCGAACGCGTCGACGAGTTCGCGGTGACCGTCCTCCAGGACGGACGAGGGGCTCGAAGTCACTTGGCGTCTCCGGTCAGCGCGCGGGCCTGGTCGGCCAAGACGGGGTGGCGGAAGAGGATGCGCAGCGGGGGCCGGGTGCCGAGGTGCGGCTCCAGCCAGGCGGCGACCTGGGCGGCGAGCAGCGAGTGGCCGCCGACCTCGAAGAACTGCGACTCGGCGGTGAACCGGTCGTGGCCGAGGACCTCGCGCCAGGCGGCGGCGACGAGCTCCTGCCCCGGGCCGTCGAAGGCCGCGCCGGTGGCGGCGGGGGCCTCCTCGGCGGCGGTGGCCTCGGCGGCGAGCCGGGTGAGGGCGGCGCGGTCGGGCTTGCCGCCGGGCAGGGTCGGCATCGCGGGCAGGGCGGTCCAGGTGGCCGGGACGAGCCCGCCGGGCAGGCGCTGCGCGAGGGCGGCGTGCAGGGCGGTCTGGTCGGGGCGTTCGGTGCCCTCCAGGAAGCCGACCAGGCGCGGGCCGGCCTCGGGGTCGGTGTGCAGGACCACCGCGCACGAGCGGCCGCCGAGTTCGGCGGAGGCGGCGGCCTCGATCTCCTCCAGCTCGATGCGGTAGCCGCGCAGCTTGACCTGGTTGTCGGTCCGGCCGAGGAAGCGCAGCCGGCCGGTCAGGTCGCGGTAGCCGCGGTCGCCGGTGCGGTAGACCCGGCCGAGGCCGGGCAGGTCGCGGAAGCGCTCGGCGGTGGGCTCGGGCAGGTCGAGGTAGCCCTCGGCCAGCATCGGCCCGCCGACGGCGAGTTCGCCCACGCAGCCGGGCGCCAGCGGGCGCAGCGCGGCGTCCAGGACGTGCATCCGCACGCCGGGCAGTTCGGCGCCGAGCGGCACCTCGCCGCCGCCGTCGAGGTCGGCGGGCCCGACCTGGTGGACGGTGGAGGTGACGGTGGCCTCGGTGACGCCGTAGGCGTTGAGGACCGTGGTGGCCTCGGTGAGGCCCGCGAGGGCGCGGGCGGGCAGCCGCTCGCCGCCGAGGACGAGCAGGCGGGGCGTCCAGCGGCCGTCGCGCAGCGCCTCGTGCAGGTCCTCGCGGACGGCGAGGAGGTAGCTGGTGGGCAGGTTGGCGACGGTGACGCCGCGGGCGGCGAGGACGGCCACCAGTTCGGGACCGGTGGGCACCTCGCGCTGCGGCACGACGAGGGCGGCGCCGACGGCGAGCGCGGGCAGCACCTCCTCCAGGGCCACGTCGAAGGACGGGCGGGCGAAGAGCAGCACCCGGTCTGCGGCGGTGAGCTCGTAGCGGGCGGCGATCGCGCCGACGTAGCCGGCCAGCGCCTCGCGGCCGACCAGGACGGGCTTGGGCACGCCGGTGGAGCCGGAGGTGTGGATGACGTACGCGATGCCGTCGAGCACGGCCGCGGGCTCGGCCTTGGGAAAGGCCGGTCCGTCCAGGAGCGCAGGGGTGACCCCCTCGGCGGGCAGGGCGAGCGCGCTCTGGCGGGTGGCCAGCACGAGCGCCGGGGCGAGCCGCTCCAGCAGCAGGCCGAGGCGGGCGGCCGGGTCCTCCGACGAGAGCGGGGCGTACACGGCGCCGTGGCGCAGGCAGGCGAGCAGGGCGACGACGCTGTCGACGCCGCGCGGCAGGACGGCGGCGACCGGCTGGCCGGGCTCGACCCCGGCGGCGCGCAGCCGCTCGGCGAGCTCGGAGACGCGGCGGTCGAGCTCGCCGTAGGTGATCCGCTCGGTGCCGGCGACGAGGGCGAGGGAGGTGGGGTCGTGGGCGGCGGCCGGGTCGAGGTTCGCCGGCTCGACGGCCGTCTCGACGCTCTCCATGGTCGGGGCGGCCAGGGCTGCCAGGGGCTCCTCCGGCCGGTCGAGGTAGGCGCGCAGGAGGTCCAGGAGGCGCTCGGACAGCAGTACGGCCTCGGACTCGTCGAACAGGTCGGCGTCGTAGTCCCACACCAGGGTCATGCCGGCAGCGCCGTGCTTCTCGCCGACGACGCGGCGGTCGTCGGGCATCAGCACGAGGTCGAGGTCGAAGCGGGTGGTGCCGGTGTTGAAGCCCTCGTAGAGGAGGACCTCCAGGCCGGGCACGCGCACGTCCGGGAGCGGGGCGTCGTGGGCGCTGAACATCACGTTGAACAGCGGGTTGTCCGCGCCGGTGGTGTGCAGCCCGAGGCGGCGGGTCAGCTCCTGGACGGGCAGGTCCTGGTGGGGCAGGGCGCGCAGCAGGACGTCCGTCACCTCGTCGATGGCGTCGGTGCCCGAGGTCTCCGCGTCCGGCCGCAGGCGCAGCGGGACGGTGTTGACGAACATGCCGAGGGTGCCCTCGAAGCCGACCGGGCGGTTGCCGACGGCGGTGCCGACGACGATCTCGTCGTGGCCGCTGTGGCGACGCAGCAGCTCGGTGAACAGGGTGAGCAGCGTGCTGAACGGGGTGTGCCCGTCGGACTTGCTGCGCTCGCGCAGCCGCTCGGCGAGGTCGGCGCCGACGGCCTGGCGCAGCTGGCCGCCGCGGTGGCGGCGGAAGGCGCCGGGCCGGGCGAGGCCGGGGAGGGTGACCTCGCGCGGGGCGTCGGCCAGTTCACGGAGCCAGAAGGCGAGAGCGTCGTCGCTCGGGCCGGTGGCGGTGCGGGCGTGCTGTTCGTAGGAGGGGGCCTGGGCCAGCTCGTAGGGCTCGTCCAGGACGTGGGCGCGGTAGACGGTGAACAGGTCGCGCAGCAGGATCGCGAAGGAGTGGCCGTCGTGGATCAGGTGGTGCTCGACGTGGATCAGCCGATGGTGGTCGTCGGCGACGCGGACCAGGTGCCAGCGCAGCAGCGGGGCCCGGCTGGTGTCGAGCGGCTCGGCGGCCTCGGCGGCGAGCAGGGTGCGGAAGGCGGCCTCGGGGTCGGCCTCGGCCGAGAAGTCGCTGGTGCGCAGCCGGGGCTCGCAGTCCTCGGCGACCCGCTGGCCGGGTACGCCTTCTTGGCGGGCGACCAGCTCCAGGCGTAGGCCGGGGTGGTGGGCGACGACGGCGGTGAGGCCGGCGCGCAGGGCGTCCCGGTCGACGGTTCCCCAGAGGTCGAGGACGGCGGTGAAGTTGTAGGCGCGACTGCCGGGCAGCATCTGCTCGTGCAGCCAGACGATCTCCTGCGAGGAGGAGAGTGCGAACATGGGCGGCTACTCCCTAGTGGTGGCGGGCGTGTTCGTCCTGCGGGCGGCGGGGCGGGCGAATTGTGGGGTCCCGTCCCGGCCGGCCGGGCGCGCCGGGGTGGTGGCGCGTGCGGCACTGCTGCGTGGGGGAGTTCGTGGTTCCTTGCGGAAGCTCGCGTCGAACGGCCCGGGGCCGTCGGCGGATCGGCGGCGCTCTGGTCAGGCGGCCGGCCGGAGGTGGTGGCGCAACGCGCCGAGCAGGCCCTCGAAGGCCGCTTCGGCGGTGGCGTCCGGGAAGCGCTCGCGGTCCCAGGCGAGGCGGACCAGCAGGTCGTCGCCGTGCGAGGCGGAGACGGCGAGCGGCACGGGCAGGGGGCGCCCGGCGAGGTGGGTCTCGCGGCCGGGGACGCCGGCGAGGGCGAGCGGCGGGCGGCGGTGGAGGTCTTCGAGGGTGAGGAGGCCGTCCAGGGCGCCGTTCCAGCCGGCGCCGGCCGCGCGGGCGGCGCGGACGACCTCGTCGAAGGGGGTGTCGGCGTGGTCGAGGTCGTCCCACCAGCCGTCGGCGAGCGCGTCGAGGTCCCCGGTCGGGCCCGGGAGCGCCCGGTGGACGAGGGTGTTGATGAAGCAGCCGAGCGCGGCGGGCGCTCCGGGCGGGCGGCCGCCCCACGGGTAGCCGAGGGCGAGCGGGCGGCTCCGGTCGGGGCCCGTCCCGAGCGGGCGGCTCCGGTCGGGGCCGGTGCCGTGCGGGCCGCCGGTGCCGTGCAGGCGGTGGGCGGCCACGGCGACGGCGTCCAGCAGGACGGGGAAGACCGAACCGCGCACGGCGCCGGGCACGCGTTCGGTGAGCATGCCGGTGGAGTGCGCCGCGCCCGCCTCCGTGGTGGCGAGGCCGCCGAGTCGCTCGCCCCAGTGGGCGTGGGCGGCGGGGGTGGAGGCGGCGTCCTCGGCGGCGAGCTGGCGCTCGACGGCCTCGCGGTAGTCGGCGACGGCGGCCTCGTCGGGGCCGCGGCCGGGCTGGGCGTCCGCCGCGTAGGCGTCCTCCAGTTCGGCCGTGACGACGCCGAGCGACTGCTCGTCGCAGGCCGCGTGGTCGAGCGCGACGGCCAGCAACTCCTCGTCGCCGTCCGGCTCTTCGGCCACCAGCAGGCGCAGCGCCGGTCCGTCGGCCGGCCAGTCGAGGAGGGCCTCGCGCAGTGCCTCGCGGGCGGAGCCGCCGGGGGCGACGGCCACCCGGGCGGCCTCGGCCGACGGTCCGCCGACGCGCAGCACGGGTGTGGCGCGCACGTTCGCGAAGGCGCCGCACAGCGCGGGGTGCCGGGCGGCCACGGTGGTGGCGGCGCGCTGGAGCCGGGGCAGGTCGACGGTGCCGCGCGGGTAGGCGAAGAAGACCGGGACGATCTCCGGGCGGCCGCCGGGGGTGAGCCGGCGGGTGATCAGGAAGCGCCGCTGGGCGCCGGTCAGCGGGAGGAGGGTCTGCGGGGTGTCGGCGGCGATGGAGCGGTAGCGGGCGAGGTAGGCGGCGGTGATGCTGGGGGCACCGGTGGCGGTGCTGGTGGCGTGCACGGAACGGTCTCCGGTCTCCGGGTCTCGGTCTCGGTACGGGTTCAGGGCGTGGGGCTCACGGCCGTGTCGGGCGTCTGCGCCCTCGTCTCGGACGCCTCCGCCGCCGCCTCCGGAGCGGGCGCGTCGGCCGTCGGCAGGTCGCGCATCCGGAGCAGCGGCGAGAGCAGCAGCGGCACGGGCACGAGCAGGAAGCCCGCCGCGCACAGCCACAGCGCGGTGCGCGGCCCGGCCGCGTCGGCGACGGCGCCCCCGGCGAGCGCGCCGAGGGGCAGCGTGCCCCAGACGAGGAAGCGCATGGTGGCGTTCATCCGGCCGAGCAGGTCGGGCGGGCAGACGGACTGGCGGAAGCTCACCTGGGCGACGTTGTAGGCGACCGCGCCGAACAGCACGACGGCCGAGCCGACGCCGAAGAGGACGACGCCGAGGCCGCCGTCGGCCAGCGGCCACAGCACGGCGAACGGTCCGGTGACGACCGGGGCGAGCCAGATCAGGCGGGCCTGCCCGACGCCTCGGGCGAGCGGCCCGGCGCACAGCGCCCCGGCGAGGCCGCCGACGGCGGAGGCCGACAGCAGCACGCCGATGGCGCCGGGCGGGAGGTCGAGCACGCGCACCCAGAACACGGTCTGGACGGCCATCAGCACGGCGGCGAACAGGTTGGAGACGGCGGTGGCGGCGGCGATGACCCGCAGCAGCGGGTGCCCGAGCACGAACCGCACGCCCTCCCCCACCTCGGCGCGCAGCGACTTCCCGGCCACGGGCTCCGGGTGCGGCTCCTCGGCGCGGATCCGGGTGAGCAGCAGCGCGGAGGCCAGGTAGCCGCAGGCGTCGGCGACGATCGCGAGCGGCGCGCCGAGGAGTTGGACGAGTCCGCCGCCGAGGCCGGGCCCGGCGATCTGCGCCGAGGAGCGGACCGTCTCCAGCGCGCCGTTGCCGCCGACGAGGTGCTCGCGCGGCAGGACGGTCGGCAGGAAGGACTGGTGGGCGACGTCGAAGAACACCGTCGCCACACCGGTGACCAGCGCGACGACGTAGAGCTGGGCCATCGTCAGCGCGCCGAGCGCGGCGGCCGGCGGGATGGACCCGACGGCCACGCAGCGCACGACGTCGGCGCGGATCAGCACGGGCAGTTTGCGCATCCGGTCGAGCCAGGCCCCGGCGGGCAGGCCGACCAGCAGGAAGGCGGCGGTCTCGGCGGCAGTGAGCAGGCCGACCTGGAAGGGGTCGGCGTCCAGCACCAGCACGGCGACCAACGGGAGGGCGACCAGGGTCACCTGACTGCCCGTCTGGGCCGCGGCGGCGCCCGCGAGCAGGAGCCGGAAGTCTCGGTGACCGAGGAGGCGAGGGCGGGGAGGGGACGGAGTATCGCTCTTCTCGTTCATCAGTACGACTCTCGGCCACTGATTCGACACGCGGCAACCGCCAGGTCCGTTTCCGGACGAAGCGATGGCCGGTCCGATCCCGCCACCGCCCCGACCGGCCTTCACGCGCCGCTTATCCGCCCCGCAAAGGGGCCCACAGCGCGCTGCGCAGGGGAAACCGGCCCTCCGGTCGGCCGGTCGCCCCCGGCGTGCGAAGTCCATACCTCCGTCCGAAATACGGACACGCCCTTTCCAGCCATCGGACGGATACGCTCAACTTGGCCGGATCCTGTGAGGTATTGACGTTTGGTCACCTCGGCGTGGTGTCGGCGTGATACCGACCCGTCCGATCGCCACCGCGTCAGAGCGCGGCGCGCAGCCGCTTCTTGTCGGGCTTGCCGACCGCCGTCAGCGGGATCTCGTCCACCACGTGCAGGGCCTCGGGCGCGTACATCCGCCCCTTGCGCGCCGTCACGAACTCCCGTACGTCGTCGAGCTCCGGGCGCCGCCCGGGCGCCGGGACGACGGCGACGTGGACGTGTTCGGCCTCGTCGCGGTCGCGCACGCCGAACACCGCGCACTGGGCGATCGCCGGGTGGGTGACCAGCAGGTCCTCGACGTCGGACGGGTAGACGTGGCCGCCGACCACGATGATCACGTCCTTCAGCCGGTCGGCGAGGTAGAGGTAGCCGTCCTCGTCGACGTAGCCGACGTCCCCGGTGTCGAGCCAGCCGTCGCGCAGCACCGCGGCGGTGAGGTCGGGCCGCTTCCAGTACCCGGCCATGACGGAGGCCGAGCGCACGTGGATCCCGCCCTGCTCCCCCACCGGCAGGTCGGTGCCGTCGGCCGCCCGGATCACCACCTCGACGCCCGGGAGGGGGCGGCCCACCGAGATCTGGCCGCCGCGCCCGACGCGGTCGTGCTCGTGCGGGCCGAGGACGGCGATGTTCTGCGCCTCGGACTGCCCGTAGCCGCTCGCCAGCACCGGGCCGAACACCTTGATCGCCTCCCGGATCCGCGTCGGCGAGGCCGCGCAGCCGCCGTAGAGGACCCGGGCCACGCTGGACAGGTCGGTGCGGCCGATCGCCGGGTGGTCGAGCAGCCGGTAGAGCAGGGGCGGCAGGACCCACAGGTCCGTGATGCGCTCGCGCTCGACGGCCGCCAGCACGTCGCCCGGGTCGAACGCGCGCTGGAGGACGACCGAACCGCCGTGGTAGAGCGCGAGGTCGACGAACACCCCGGCGAGGTGGGCGATCGAGGTGGCCGCGAGGAAGCGGGGCCGCTCGCCGGCCCCGTACGGCGACGCGTCGAAGATGCGCCGGTAGGGGCCGTGCAGGCTGCGGATGCCCTTGGGGATGCCGGTGGTGCCGCCGGTGTGGCGGATGCCCCAGTCGTCGTCCGGGCCGATGCGGACGGACGGCGGCTCGGCCGGCTGTGCGGCGGAGGCGGCGACGACGTCCTCGCCGGGCCCGCCCGGCCCGAGCGAGAGGACGGTCGGGACGTCGACCAGGGGCAGCAGCTCCTCGGCCACCGGGAAGCGTTCGGCGTCGACGAGCAGCACGGCGGTGTCGACGCTCGCCACGATCTCGGCCATCGTCGGGGCGCCCATGCCCTCGTACAGGCTGACCAGCCGCGCACCCGCGAGGCTCGCGGCGTAGCGGGCGCTCAGCGCCTCGGCGGTGTTGCCGGTCAACAGGGTGACGGTGACGCCGCGCGCCGCGCCGCGGTCGGCGAGCTCGCGGGCGAGGCGGTAGGTGGCGGTGGCGAAGTCGCCCGCCGTGACGTCCACGCCGTCGGCGGTGGTGACCGCCCGGCGGGCGGGGTCGGCGGCGAGGGCGCTCAGGATCAGTGCCGGGGCGCTGACGAAGTCCTGCTGGTGCATGACTGCTCCTACCTCACGTTCTTCTGCGGGTCGTTCCTCGGGCTCTTCTCGGGTCCACTGACGCTGTGCAATCGCACCATAACGCCATGTCCCCGCCGGTTTCCCGGAGTTCGCACACCGGCGCCGGCCGCGTCGGGGGCACGCGTCACCGCGCGAACCGCGCCGCGCCGGAGCCGGCGAGGAGGCCTGCGGGCACGCGCCGGCCGTAGGCGAGGAGCAGCAGCTCCTGGGACCGGCCCTCGACGAGGTCCGCGCCGTCGCCGTACCGCCAGTCCGCGTCGACGGCCCGCAGCCGGACGCCGTCGAGGCGCGCGCCGAAGAAGCGCAGGCCGCGCGGGGTGATCGCGTCGAGCAGGGCGGTGGCGCGCGGGAGCGGGAGGCGGGCCGGGAGGCCGAGCGCCACGGTGATGTCGAGGCCGTGGACGGCGTCGTGCGCCAGGCCCGCGATCCGGCCGCCGACCGGCGGGCGCCACGGGTGGGCGGCATTGTCGCGGAGCGCGGCGGCGATCTCCTGCTCGCTCAGGGCGGCGGCGTCCCGGCGGGCCACCCGGTCCGCCATGCGGTGGATCGACCCGCCCGCCCGGACGATCTCCAGCAGGGTGCAGGCTCTGGAGTGGCGGAAGCCGGTGCTCATGTGGGCGGCGACCGCGCGGACGGTCCAACCGTCGCACAGTGACGGCGAGTTCCACTGGTCGGCGGTCAAGGAGTCCAGCACGTCGGCGAGTTCACTGCGCTCGGCCGCGATCTGCTCGCGCAGCCACGCTGGGTCCTGTGCTCGTGACACGGTTTGCATGCACCCAGCCTGCGGGCGGGAGCGTCCGCGCGTCCAAGACCTGGATCTTCTTCCCGGGATAATCGCAGGTTATGGAACTCCGGCAGCTCACCTACTTCGTCACCGTCGCCCGGGAAGGCAGCTTCACCCGGGCCGCCGAACTGCTGCACGTGAGCCAACCCGGCGTCAGCGCGCAGATCAGGCAGCTGGAGAAGGACCTCGGCCAGCGGCTCCTCGACCGCTCCGGGCGCCGCGTCGGCCTGACCCCGGCCGGCGAGGCCGTCCTCCCGCACGCCAGGGCCGCCCTCGCCGCGGCCGGGGAAGCGCGGCGCGCGGCCCAGGAGTTCGGCGGCCTCCGGCGCGGGCACGTCCGGCTCGGGACGGTCTCCGGCGCGGCGCTCCCCGGCTCCGGCGCCCTGCCCTCGCTGCCCGGCCTCGCCACGACGCTCGCCGCGTTCCGCAAGGAACACCCCGGCATCGACCTCTCGCTCGCCGAGAACACCACCCGCCACCTGCTCGCCGAGCTCCGCGCCGGCCGTCTCGACCTGGCCGTCGCCGGACTCCCCGCCCCCGCGAGCGGCCGTCCCGGCGACGACGGCTGGGACACCCTCGCGGGCCTCGCCCTGCACCCGGTCCTGGAGATCCCGCTCGCCGCGGTGCTCCCCCACGACCACCCGCTGGCCGCCGACGGCCCGCTCCCGGTCGCCGAACTCGCCGGCCACGCCCTCGTCGGCACCCCGCACGGCACCGGCCTGCGCACCGCACTGGAACGCGCCTTCGCCGAGGCCGGCGCGACCCCGGCCATCGCCGTCGAGGCCGCCGCCCCGGCCCACCTCCTCGAACTGGCCGCCCACGGCATGGGCGTGGCGGTCCTCCCGACCCCGACCCACTCCCCCGGCCTGCGCGTCCGCCCCCTGACGTCCCCGGTCCCCCTCGCCCGGATCGCCCTGGTCCACCCCACCGACCGACCGCGCACGGCCCCGACGGCGGCTCTCCTCGCGCACCTCCGGAAGACGTACCCGGGCCTGTGAGAGCCGTGTCCGGGCGGAGGCGCGCGGGTACGGTACCCGCGTGACAGGAACCACGGACACCGTGCTGATCGTGGTGCGCGGGCCGAGCGGCGCCGGCAAGTCCACCGTCGCCGCGCGGCTGCGCGCCGCCTACGGGCGGGGCGTCGCCGTCGTCGCCCAGGACGTCCTCCGCCGGACGGTCCTGCGCGAACGCGACGTGCCCGGCGGGGCGAACATCGGCCTCGTCGAGCTCGTCGCCCGGCACGCGCTCGACCACGGCTACCACGTCGTCGTGGAGGGCATCCTCGCCGCCGACCGCTACGGCCCGATGCTGGCCCGCCTCGCCGCCGGCCACCGGGGCCGCACCCACCTCTACTACCTGGACGTCGAGTTCGACGAGACGGTGCGCCGCCACGCCACCCGCCCGCAGTCCGCCGAGTTCTCCCCCGCCGACATGGCCGAGTGGTACCGGCCCCGGGACCTCCTGCCGGGCGGCGTCGAGCGGGTCGTCCCCCAACACAGCACCCTGGACGCCACGGTGGCGCGGATCCTCGCCGACACCGCGCTCACCCCGCCCGGCTGGACTCCCCGCCCCTGAGGCGGCGGCCGACCGGGAGGGGTCCCGGCCAGCCGCCTCTCGCCGGGTCAAACGAGTCGAACGGGTCAAACGGGTCAGACCGGCAGGGCCTGCCAGTCGCCGAAGGTCGTCGGCGTCGTGCCCGCGCGGAAGTACACGCGGCCGTCCGTGCCGATCGCGAAGACGTGGAGCACGCCGGCGCCGTCGACGACGGCCGACGGGTAGTCGAGGACGGTGCCGCCGAGGTCCTGCCAGGCGCCGTAGCCGGAGTTCGGCGCGGTCTGGGCGGTGGTGCTCACGCCGCCGCCCCGGTTGCGCTCGAACAGGACGACCTGGCCACCGGCCGTGGTCGCGGCGGGCTCGCCGACGCCCAGGTGGCCGCCGAGGGAGGCCGGGGACTGGCTCCACGCGCCGCCGACCTGCGTCTGGTAACTGACCAGCACGGCGCCGGTGCCGGCCTCGCGGTAGGCGAGTTCGATGCGGCCGTCCTGGTCGAGCGCGGCCTTCGGCGGACTGGCCGGCTGGGCGTTCGGGATCTGGCCCGGGCCCGCGAAGGTGCCGTTGGGCGCGCTCTGCCACCAGCCGAGGATCCCCGTGCGGGTGCTCGCGAACACCTCGATGGCCCCGGTACCGTTGCGGATCGCGGTGACCGGGTCCTGGACGTCGCTGCCGCCGTGGTCGGCCCACGTGCCCGACCACGCGCCGCCGGGGGCGGTCTGACCGGTGCGGCTGACACCTCCCCCGCCGTTCTTGACGAAGACCTCCAGCCGGCCGTCCTGGTCGTTGGCAACGGCGGGCACGCCGACCTGGTCCTCGTTGCCGAGCCCGGCGTTGGGGTTGCCGTGGTCGGTCCACGAGGACGCCCACGCCCCGTTGGGCGTGAGCTGGGCCAGGGAGACGATGCGGTGGTCGGTCAGCCGGCGGCCGAACACCTGCAGGCGGCCGTCGGCGTTGGTGCCGACCGCGAGGGCCGGGACGAGCCACCCACCCGGGTCGGCCATCCGCAGCGGGGCGGACCAGGTGCCGTCCGCCTGGCGCCAGTTCGTGTAGAGCGCGCCGCTGCGGACGACGAACACCTGCGGCCGGCCGTCCTGGTTGAGCCCCGCCCAGGAGGTGCCCCGCGACCAGCGGTAGTACATCCGGGCGTACCAGGACTGCGAGTAGTTCCCCGAGTGGTCGTGGCTGGCGTACTCGGAGACGAACACGCCCTTGTCGCCGACCGTCGCGGGGTCGAGGTTCACCGGGCCGTCGCCGATGTTGTAGTCCCGGTAGTTCACCTGGATCAGCTGACCGCCGTACTTGGCGGCCGCGAGCCCCGCGAACCGCGCGGCGGCCACGTGGTCCCCGTGGTCGGCGGAGTAGCGGCTGTCCGGGAGGTCGTCCTGGGCCCGGAGCACGGTGGGCTGGTACGTCACCATGATCTGCCGCAGCACCTCGACCACGTCCGCGGCCGTGAAGGTGGAAGGACCGGTCATCGGGCTGCCGACGGGGACGACCGTGGTGTCCGTGGCGCCGCCCAGGACACCGGCGAGCTGGGCGTCGTGCAGGTTCATGAAGACGAGGTGCACCGGCCGGTCCTTGAGGACGTACCGCTCGACCTGCTTGCCCGCGACCGTCCACGCCTCGGCCGTCCAGTGCCCCACCTCGTCGGTCGACGGGTCGGTGTCGCCGACGCCGGTCATCCGCGAATAGGCGTTGATCGCGCCCATCTGCCGGTTCCAGGTGCGCAGCGGCTCGCCGGCCGGGTCCCAGCAGACGGTGGGGCACGGGTCGCCGGTCCCGTTGCCGGCGGTGACGAACACCGTGACCGACGGCGTGCCGTTGGCGAGCGAGTTGGACAGGTCCGGGTTCATGAACAGGATGTCGTCGTCCTCGTGCGCGACGACCTGCATGAACAGCGGCCCGGAGCCGGCGGCCGGGGCGGCCGTGCTACCCGCCGCCGCGGCCGCGCGGGTCGCGGTGCCCTTGGCCAGCACGGGCACGGCCAGGGCGGTGAGTGCTATGGAGGACAGGAGTTGCCGTCGTCCGATTGCCATGTGATCCCCCCAGGATCGAGATCGGCATGTGGTCATGCCAGGGGGGAGGCTAGCGCACGGAGAGTTGACGGGAGGTCAACGGCGAGGCGGTTTTGCCTCAGGGGTAGCGGAGGTACTGGTAGGTGCAGGCGCCCTGGGTGACGGTGCCCGTGACCGTCCACCCGGCGGGGACGGGGTAGCCGTAGACGCGCCCGCCGGGCATCCAGCACACGACGTAGGCGGTGGCCCCGGCGCCGTGCGCGGCGCCGCCGAGGTAGGAGACCTGGGCGGTCTGGCCGTCGAGCGAGGCCCCGACGAGCACCCAGCCGGCCGGCACGGTGGTGTTGGCGAGGACGGCGACCCTGGCGCCGTAGGAGGCGCCGCCGAGGTACTCGATGAGCTTGTCGTGGACGGCGGTGTTGATGCCGACCACCGCCCAGCCCGCCGGGACGGGGTTGTACTGGGGAATGCGCATCTGTGTCCCGAACGGCGGGTTCACGACGCGGGCGGCCGGGGCCGCGACGGTGGCGGGGGCGGCTCCGGCAACGGTGGCGGACCCGAGGAGGGCGGCGAGGGCGGCCGCGCAAGCAACGAGGGCGGAGGTTCTTCGGCGCATGGTGGGGCTCCTCTTCATCGACGGAGGGCGCGTGGTGCACGGTTCACGCTCCGCCCCGGCGCCGCCCGCCGTCAACGCCGTCCGCCCCCTTCCCCGGGGCGCAGAGGGGCACGCGGCGGCGGATTGCCGCCGGTGCATCACGCCCCCGCGATTCGGCACTCCTCCCTTCATTACTGCCTGGATCAGTACTGCTTGTCGATCAGCCGACGTGCCGCCACCAGCGCCCCGTCCGTCCGGACCCGGCCGGCCAGTTCCCGGGCCTTCTCGACGGTCCGCGGAGCCAGGGCCCGCCGCAGCTCCGCCGTGAGGGAGTCGGCCGTCAGCTCGCCGCCCGGGTGCGCGGCGCCGATGTGGAGCTGCTCGACGCGCTGGGCGAAGTAGAACTGATCGAACATCTGCGGCACGACGACCTGCGGCGCGCCGGCCCCGGCGGCCGCGGTGGTCGTGCCCGCCCCGCCGTGGTGCACGACCGCGGCGACCCGCCGGAACAGCGCCTGTTGGTTCACCTCGCCGATCACCAGGCAGTCGGGCGCGGCCAGGTCCGCGGCCAGGTCGGCCCAGCCCCGGGCGAGGATCACGCGACGGCCGAGGACGCGGGCGGCGGCGAGCATCGTCCGGGCGGCGTCCTCGGGGGCGCGGACGCTGCCGAAGCCGACGTGGACCGGAGGTTCACCGGCGTCGAGGAACGCCGTCAGCTCGGCCGGGAGCGGGCGGTCGTCCGCCAGGGTCCACGCCCCGGTCTGCCGGACGTCCAGCTCCGACCGCCCGGGCCACGGCGCCAGCGTCGGATCGGCGGCGAGCCACGGGGTGCCGGTGAAGATGTGCCGGCTGACGTCACCGATCGGGCCGAGGCCGACGGCCTCCCGCTGGACGTTGAGCGCCGCACCCCACATGACGTTCCAGCGGTGGGCGTCGCGGTCCCACAGCGTCCGGTTGTCGACGCTCCCGTCCGCCGGCTTCTCGCCGAGCATCCCGAAGACGGGCGGCGCGTGGTGCGGCGACGGCAGCGTGATGGGCGCGAACGCGGCGTAGACGTAGCCGGCGCCCCGCTGTTCGGCGACCGAGCGCGCCGCGACGGCCAGCGCGCCGCCGCCCACGATCACGTCACACCCCTCGGCCGCCGTGCCCACGGCCTTGAACTGGTCGGCCACCGTGCTCTCGATCATCCGCCGCCGCTGTTCGGGCGTGGGCACCTGCCCGGCCGGGCGCTTCGCCGTCCCGTGCAGCAGCGGGCCCACCGGCACGTACTCGATCCCCAGCGACCGCGCCCACTCCTCGAAGTCGGGCGGCGCGCACACCACGGCCTCCTGGCCCAGCTCCAGCAACCGCAGCGCCAGTGCGACCACCGGTTGCGCCTCGCCCCGCGAGCCGATCGTGGACAACAGCACCCGCATGTTCGTCACTTCCCGTCCGTCCGCCGCGTCCCGTCACGCGGAGGTCCATCTTCGCCCGATATGGGGGCCTTGCGGCAAGATCCCCCGTGCGGTATACCGTGGAACGGGAGGGGAAACGGGCGACCCCACGCCTGCGCGCCGGAAATTGCCGCGACATCGTGCGCGTACGGGTGTTAGCTTCCGCCCCATGCAACCCCTGAACGAGACCGAGATCCGCGAATCCTTCGTCAACTGCTCCAAGGGCGAGGCCCGCCGGCTCAACCTCCCCCGGGGGCTGGCCGAACTCCCGTGGGAGCAGCTGGACTTCCTCGGCTGGCGGGATCCGGGCGCGCCCGACCGCGCCTACCTGGTGGCCCACCACGGCGGCGAGCTCGTCGGCGTCACCCTGCGGGTGCCGTCGGTGCGCCGCAGCCTCACCAAGAGCAACGTGTGCTCGTTGTGCGTCACCGCCCACGCCGGTTCCGGCGTCGCGCTGCTGGCCGCCCGCCGGGCCGGCGCCGCCGGGCGCGAGGGCAACTCCGTCGGCAGCTACATCTGCGCCGACCTGGCCTGCTCGCTGTACGTGCGCGGCCTCAAGAAGTCGACGCTGGTGACGCGTCCCAACGAGTCGCTGCCGGTGGAGGAGCAGATCGTCCGCACGGTGGGCAATCTCGACGCCTTCCTCGCGAAGGTGCTCACCGACTCCGTCGCGTAGTACCCACGGCGTAGGCCCCGGCGCCGACCGCGAGGACGGCGGCGCCGGCGGCCACCGATGACGGCGGCAGCGCGAACGCCAGCACCAGGCAGCCCGCGAGGCCGACCACCGGGACGGCCCGCGGCGGGCGGCCTTCGGCCCTGGTCAGCGTCCAGGCTGAGGCATTGGCGATCGCGTAGTAGGCGAGCACGCCGAAGGACGAGAAGCCGATCGCCCCGCGCAGGTCCGCCGTCGCCGCGACGGCCGCCACCACGGCCCCCACCGCGAGCTCCGCCCGGTGCGGCACCCGGAAGCGCGGGTGGACCGCCGCCAGCGCATGCGGCAGGTGGCGGTCGCGCGCCATCGCGAGCGTCGTCCGGGAGACCCCGAGGATCAGTGCCAGCAGCGAGCCGAGCGCCGCCACGGCCGCGCCCGCCCGCACCACCGGGGCCAGCCACGCGGCACCGGCCGCCCGTACCGCCTCCGAGAGCGGCGCACCCGCGGCGGCCAGCCGTTCGGGCCCGAGCACCGCCAGGACGGCGGCCGCGACCAGCGCGTACACGACGAGCGTGATGCCGAGGGCGAGTGGGATCGCCCGGGGGATCGTGTGGGCCGGGTCGCGGACCTCCTCGCCGAGAGTGGCGATCCGGGCGTAGCCGGCGAACGCGAAGAACAGCAGTCCCGCGGCCTGCACCACCCCGTGGAACGACGCGTCCGCACCGAGGCCGAGCCGGGCCGCGTCCGCGTCACCGGACGTCAGGGCCGCCACGACGACTGCCGCGAGCACCGCGAGCACCACGGCGACGACCGCCCGGGTGAACCACGCGGACTTCTGCACGCCGCCGTAGTTCACCGCCGTGAGCGCCACGACGGCCGCCACCGCCACGGCGTGCTCCTGCCCCGGCCAGACGTAGCCGCCCACCGTCAGCGCCATCGCCGCGCACGACGCGGTCTTGCCGACGACGAACCCCCATCCGGCCAGGTAGCCCCAGAACTCGCCCAGCCGCTCCCGCCCGTACACGTACGTCCCGCCGGACTGCGGGTACCGGGCGGCCAGCCGGGCGGACGACGTCGCGTTGCAGTACGCCACCACGGCCGCGAGCGCGAGCCCGGGAAGCAGTCCGGACCCCGCGGCACCGGCGGCCGGGGCGAGGGCGGCGAAGATGCCCGCCCCGATCATCGATCCGAGGCCGATCACGACGGCGTCGAACGTGCCGAGCCGCCGCCCGAGCCCGTCCGGCGCGTGATCTGTCGACGGTTGTCCCACGGTGCTCCCCTGTCCGCCCCCGGCTCCGGCTCCGGGGGGCGAGCGTCAGCCGACGGGCTTGCCGTCCCGGCGGATGACCTGCGGGAGCAGGCCGTCGACCTCGCCGGCGATCGCGTCGAGCAGCTCGGTGCCGAACACGCAGAGGGACTTCTCCGACGGGTGCCCGAAGACGCCGAAGCGGAAGTCCTCGGCGAGCTGGACGGAGTGGTTCCCGTCCGGGTACGGGCTCAGCGGCCACCCCTGCCACGGCTGCCCCTCGACGACGCGCGGCGTGGCCGCGCCGTCCGGCACGAGGTCCGGGCGCAGCCGGTAGGACGCGTGCGGCTGGTCGAGGAGCCAGAGCGCCTCGCCGGGCCGGCAACATCGCGCGAGCCCGTCCTGCACCACGCCGACGAGCCGGTCGAGCTTCCGGTACCCCGGGTCGTCGTCCAGTGCGTCGAGGCTCCACGTCACCGAGGACGCGGGCTCCGAGATGCCGGGAATGACGGACGTGGAGGGTCGGAAGTCGAACGCGGCCTGGAATCGGTTCCAGATCTCGCCGTGCTCGGAGTCGTTGAGTCGCCGCAGGGCCTCGGTGGTCATGGGGGTGAACTTATCAAGGACCGACCCCCCTGTTGCCACCCCTGCATGTGTCCGCAACCCGTCCCGGATTTCTCTCATAGAACCTGGTCAGCGAACGTGTGTACGGCTGCGGCACTTCACGGTACGGTGGCCGCGCCCGCGGTCTGCCGACGGCCGTGCCCCTGCAGCCGGCCGACCACCGCACCTCCGCAGCCCGCCTGACGGCAAATCCGGTGGCAACGGCCCCTGCCGGCCGGCATGGTGACGGCCATGGATTCTGCCCTCTGAACTGATGGACCTTCAACATCAGTCCATCAATGGGTAGTTGCCCACGCGCTTCGGCCCCCGACCACCCGCCCGACCGCCTGCCGCTGTTCCACCGCTTTCGGCCCGCGCCGCCAGCCGGGCCCTGTGGCCGGGCCCGGCCTCACGTCGGCGGCGCAGCTCCCGTTCGGATCATGCCCCGGGCTGCTCCGAGCGGGCCTGGAACGGGCAGCGCCACTCCCCGTCCGTCGCCATCCCGGAGTACTGGCGCGCCTCGGAGGACTCGCCGAACTCGGCGAGGTTCGGGTTGATCGAGTCCTGGAGGCGCAGTTCGCGCTCGCGGATGCGGCGCTGGAGGCCGCCGTAGACGCCGTTCTCCACGAGGCGCTTGAACTGGTGGTGCGAGTTGAACGCCAGCGCGGGGAAGGCGAACCGCCGGGTGATCCGCGACGCGTTCTCGTGCAGGCCGACGATGAAGAAGGGGTGGCCGGCGATGCTGAAGCCGAACGACGGGGATTCCGGGTCCGGGTTGGCTCCCTCCGCCCAGGGGTAGCCGCTGTCGGCGTCGAGGGCGTGGAGGTCGGCGAGCTGGCGCCACAGCAGGGCGTGGAATTCGGGCTCGGGGAGGCCTGACGGGCCGTCGAAGACGGCGACGATCGACGCGAAGTTCTGGTCGGGGCCGAGGTCGTGGGTGACGAAGTCGACCAGGGCGTCGTGCAGCGCCTCGGTGGTCGCGGCCTCGCCCATGGGTCCCACCTCGATGGGGCGCAGGCTCTCGCGGCGCAGCGCCGCCTTGGCTCCCAGGCAGGAGAAGTCCTCGCTCTCGATCCAGGCGGTCAATTGCCGGTGGATGGATGTGGTGGTCATCGGTATCTCCTCATAACGAATGACGGATCATGGGGCCGGGGCTCAGAACGGCCGGGGCTCAGAACCGCTCCATCCGGGCCGCCACCGCACGCGCGCTGCCCGCCGCCACCAGGTCGGAGGCGCGCAGGCGCCAGCCGTGCCGCTTCATCGCCCCGCTGACGCGCAGGGCGACCAGCGAGTCGCCGCCGCGGGCGAGGAAGTCGTCGTCGGGGCCGAAGTCGGGCGCGCGGAGCAGCGTGCGGACGAGGTCCAGCAGGAGCGAGAGTTCGGAGGCCTGGGCGGTGTGCGCGACGACGTCGGGCTCCGGGCCGACTGCCGTCGTAGCTGTGGCCGCGGCCGCGACGGCCCGGCGGTCGATCTTGCCCGAGGGGGTGAGCGGCAGCCGGTCCCGGACGAGGATCAGGCCGGGCACCATGTGCCGGGGCAGGCGCGCCCGCAGGTGCTCGCGGATCCCGTCGGCCGTCGGGCCGTTCGGACCGACCGAGACGACGGCGGCGAGCGTCCGTCCACCCGTCCCCGTCCCGTCGTCGATCGCCACGGCGGCGGCGGCCGTGACGCCGGGCGTGTCGAGCAGGTGCCGGTCCACCTCGTCGAGCTCGATTCGGTGGCCGCGCACCTTGACCTGGTTGTCGAGGCGGCCGAGGAACTCGACGGCGCCGTCCGGGTGGCGCAGCACGAGGTCGCCGGTGCGGTACATGCGGGCGTCGTCGTCGGCCGCCGAGAACGGGTCGGGGCGGAAGTTCTCGGCGGTGCGCGAAGGGTCGTCGAGGTAACCGTCGGCGAGCGGGGTGCCGCCGATCCAGAGTTCGCCGGGCGCGCCGGGCTCGGCCGGGCGCCGGTCGGCGTCGAGGATGTGGAGCCGCCGGTCGCCGACGGGGCCGCCGATGGGCAGGCCGGTGGTGGTCGGCAGCGGGTCGTCGGGGCGCAGGACGAGGGCGGTGCAGGTGATGACGGTCTCGGTCGGCCCGTAGCCGTTGACGAGCGTGCAGTGGCCGAGCGGTCCGGCGCGGTGGGCGTGGACGTCCTTGGTGCCGGCGCTCTCGCCGCCGATGACGACGGTACGGACACCGGCGAAGGAGACGTCCGAGCCCTGCATCTCCGCGCATAGCAGACGCCAGTAGGCCGTGGGGAGTTGCAGCATGGAGACGTCCAACTCGCGAGCACGGGAGGCCAGTTCGACGGACGGTAGCGCCCGGGCGGCGGAGTCCAGGAACGCCACCGTCCCGCCGACGGCGAGCGTGGGCCAGATCTCCTCCTGCGCGACGTCGAACCCGAGCCCCGCGAACTGCAGCACGGTGTCGCCGGGTTGGACCCCGAGCAGGTCCGCGACGCCGTGCGCGTGCGCGGCGAGCGCGTCCTGCCCGACGAGCACGCCCTTCGGGGTGCCGGTCGAGCCGGAGGTGTAGATGGCGTACGCCGCCCGGTCGGCGAGGCGCCCGACGTTCAGCTGCGCCGCCGTGCCCGCGTCCGCTCCGGCGAGCGCGCGCGGGCCGTCGGCGTCGACGAGGGCCCGGGCGCCGGATCTGCTCAGCAGCCGGTCCCGGTACTCGTCGGGCACGGCCGCGTCCATCGGCAGGAAGGCCGCTCCGGCGAGCCAGCTCGCGAGCATGGCGACGACGACGCCGGGGCCGGAGGACAGCCGGATGCCGACAAGGTCGCCGGGTCCGATGCCCAGGGCCGACAGCTCGGCGCCCGTCTTCTGCGCGCGCTCCCAGAGTTCGGCGTAGGTGGTGTCGGTGCGGGTGGTGCGGAGGGCGACGCGGGAACGGACGGCGGGGTCGGCGGACTCGGCCCGCGCTCGGATCCGGTCGGCGATCCACGGTGGGGAGGGAAAGGAAGTCATCGGGTACCCGGCTCGGAAGTCTGGAGGTTCGACGGGGGTGTGGTGGGCAGGGCGGGCCCCGGTTCGAGGCGCCGTCGCCCCGCCATGACGACCACGAAGCCCACGCCGCCGCACAGCGCCGCGAAGGCGTACGCCGCGTGCGCGCCGAAGGAGTCGGCGAGGTGGCCGCTGGCCGAGGAGCCGACCGCCACCCCGAGCCAGAGGGCCGTGGACTGCCAGGCCATCGCCTCGGTCCGGCGGGAGGCGGGAACGCCCTCCCCGACCAGCATCATCGCGGCGATCATCGCCGGGCAGGAGCTCGCCCCGGCCACCAGCAGCACGATCCCGGCGGCGAGGAAGCTGTGCACGAGGAGCATCGGCAGGATGCCGACGGCCATGATGACGGTCGAGACGCGAAGGATCTGCGCCAGCGGCGCCGGCCATTCCCGCGCGCCGTACACGACGCCGGCCACCGAGCTCCCGATCGCGTAGATCCCGAGCAGCACGCCCGCCATGAAGTTCTGTTCCTCGGCGCCGGAGAAGGCGACGGTGGCCATGTCGACCGAGCCCCACATGCCGCCGAAGCAGAGATTCACGCCCGCGACGACGGCGACCGGCCCGAGGAACAGGGCGCTGCCCGTGACACGGTTGCCGGGCCGCCGCCGGGGCTCGGTCCGGCCGCTGAGCGACAGCAGGACGCTGCCGCCGCACACGAGGACGAGCGATCCGATGATGCCCGCCGTCGGGTTCACACCGACGGCGAGGGAGGTCGCGACGACCGGGCCGGCGATGAAGATCACCTCGTCGACCAGCGATTCGAGCGCGAAGGCCGTCCCCTTGAGCGGCGAGCTCTCCAGCAGTCCGCTCCACCGCGCCCGCACCATCGAGCCGATCGCGGGCGTGGCCGCGCCCATCACGGCCGCCGTCACGAACAGCGTCCACAGCGGCATGCCGGTGTGCAGCGCGCTCACGACGAACGCACTGCCGCTGACGCCACACACCGCGGCGCAGGACAGCAGGACCCTCCGCTGCCCCACCCGGTCGGCCAGGCGCGCCAGCTGCGGTGCGGCGACGGCGTACCCGATCGCGGCGAGGGCCGACAGGGCGCCCGCGGTCCCGTAGTCGTGCCGCGTCTCGGAGACGAAGAGCAGGATGCTGATCCCGGTCATCCCGATCGGGAACCTGGCGAGCATCCCGGGGATGAAGAACCCCCACGCACCGGGCGTGGACAGCGCCTTCCGGTAGCGGTCGATCCCGAGCGTCACGGCGTCGGCCCGGCGGCGACGCCGGTGACGAACGCCGCGATCAGCCGGGTGAGCGCGTCCGGCTCCTCGAACTGGACGGCGTGGCCGGTGTCGAGCTCGTGCACCTCCAGGTCCGGGTGCGCTTCGAGGAAGGCGCGCACGCGGGCGTTGTCGACGAGCTTGTCGCGCCGGCCGAAGACGGCCCGCACCGGGAGCCGCCCGATCCGTGCGTAGTCCTTCTCGGAGGCGACGGCGATCTCCTCCCAGGCGTCGACCGTGCCGACGGTGACGTGCCCGAGCTTGAGCCGGTCGGCGTCGATGGCGGCGAGCCAGTGCGCGTCGTCGGTGAAGTCGCCGGGGCGCAGCGGGATCTTGATGAACGGGCGGCTCGGTTCGACGCCGAGGTCGAGCACCTCGACGACGTCGAGGGCGGCGTCGATGGAGCGGTCGAGGACGTCGTTGTACCGCTCGTTGAAGAAGAAGCCGGGACAGACCATCAGCAGGCTGGCGAGAACGGTGCGCTCGGCGAGGCGGGCCGCGACGACGGTCGCCACCTGGGCCCCGAAGCACCAGCCGGCCAGGTGGATCCTGGTTCCGGGGCGGGCCGCACGGATGCTGTCGAGGAGGCGGGCGACGTCCTCGACCGCCAGGTCCCCGGCGGGGATGTGTCCGCGCACGGCGTTGAGCCCGGAGCCGCGCAGGTCGACGGCGAGGAAGGCGACGCCGGCGCCGAGTTCGGCGAGGCGGGTGCCGAGGGGCGCCTGCCAGCCGGAGTGGCTCATGCCGCCGTGCAGCATGACGACGAGGTCGGGGGCGGTCTCGGCGCCCCACACCCGGTAGTGGGTGAGGTAGCCGTCCGGCTGCTCGAAGGTGCGCACGCCTTCCTGGGCGCTCTGGTCGATCGTTGTCACGGGTTCTTTCCTCTCTCAGGTGGACGGGTTCTGCCGCGCGCGGAGGTCGTCCGTGCGGGTGCGGATCTCGTCGGTGACGTCGTGGACCCGGCCGGTCGGGCGGGCGGCGATCTGGGCGAGGACGGCGGAGTAGAGGCGGGCCAGGTCGTCCAGCGCCGCCTGCGGGAGCCGCCGTCCGTCGGCGTTGAGGGTGATCTCCAGCGCGGCGCGGGCCGGGTCGCGGCCCACGGTGGCGAGGAGCGGGGCGTCGGTGTGCTCGAACCACCGGACGTCGGTGAGGTACGCGCGATCGGCGGCCACGTCGGAGTAGGCCGGGAAGTCCGTGTAGTTGAACAGCGCTGCGTAGCGGGGCTGTTCGGGCGCCGCGCACCGCCGGTGGGCCAGCACCTGCATCTCGGACGCGAACACCTCGTCGATCAGCTCGGGCCACGTCTGCCCGTCGACGCGCACCCGGTGCGGCTGGAAGTTGAGGAACATCCCGACCAGCGCCTCGGCGCCGTCCGTCTCGGGTCGGCCGTGCGTGAACACCCCGCTGACGACGTCCTGCTCGCCGGTGACGAGCGCCAGGACCCGCAGGTGGGCCGCCAGGAGCACGTGCTTGAGCGGGTGCCCGGTGCTCCGGGCGACCTCGCGCAGCTCGGCCTCCTGCGCGGCCGGGACGACGACGGTCGCCTCCGCCCAACGCGCGTCGCGACCGTCGGACGGATAGCCGGGCAGCGCCGTCCCTGGGTGTCCGGCGAGGACGTCCCGCCAGAACCCCTGCGACTCCTCCGAGGCGCGGGCGGAAGCCTCCGCCTCCACGTAGGCGCGGAAGGAACCGGGCTGCGGCCACTCCACCGGCGTGCCCGTGTACGCGAGCAGGAGGTCCCGGACGAGCAGCGACAGGCTCCAGCCGTCGACGATCGCGTGGTGGAAGCCGAGCGAGAGGACGAAACGATCCTCCGAGACCCGGTGGGCGGCGAACCGCAGCGGCGGCCGGTCCCAGGCGAAGCCGGAGCCGCGCTCGCGCTCGAACCAGGCGCCGGCCGAGCCGTCGTCGTACACGGTCAGGTCGGGCTCGGCCGAGGCGTGGACGAGCTGCCGCCGCGCGTCCAGGTCGAACGAGGTCCGCAGGGTCTCGTACGCCTCGATCATGCGCCGCAGCGAGGCCCGGAGCAGCGGCTCGTCCAGCGGCAGGGCGACGGTGTACGCGAAGACGTCGTGGTACGCGGACTGCGCCGGGTCGCGCCGCGTCGCTTCGAGCATCCGCAGCTGCGTGGCCGTGAGCGGGTACGCGTCGACGACGCCCTCCGGCAGTGGCCCGGTCGCGGCGGCACTCTCCGTCACCTGCACCGCCTCGATGACGGGCGTCTGCCCCGCCAGGCGACGGACGAGGGCCCGGACCGTCCGCGCCTCCATCACGTCGCGCATCGCCGCGCCGGGGAACACCTTGCGGAGCTTGACGAGGATGCGGATCGAGGTGATCGAGTCGACCCCGGCGTCGAGGTAGTTCTCGTTCGCCCCGACCGCCTGCCGGCCGACCGCCTTCGCGATGATCCCGGCGACGGCGAGCTCCGTCTCGTCCTCGTCGCCGCCCGCCGCTTCGCCGGCCGCGTAGCGCCCGAGGGCCGCGAGGAAGTCGTCGACGAACGCCTCCGCCGTGGCGGTCTTGATCCGGGACGGGTCATGGCACACGGCGATCTCCGTGGCGTCCGCGAAGTGGTCCCGGTGGACGTGGACGAGCACCGGGAAGCTGGTGAGCTCGAAGTAGCGGGCGCTCGCGATCGTCACCGGGCCCTCCTGCGCCGCCGCCTCGCCGGCTCCCTCTACTCCGCCCGCTCCGCCCGCTCCCGCCGCGTACGCGTGGAAGTCGGTGTAGTTGAAGACGACGTCGAAGAGCGCTCCCCCGTGCTGCCGCTCGATGTCGGCGAGCGGGTACCGCTGGAGCGGGATCAGCTCGCGCTCGCGCGCGAAGACCGCGGCCGGCAGCGCCGGGTCGTCCGCCTCGCCCACCTCGACGGGGAACGGCAGGGTGTTGAGGAACAGGCCGACCATTTCGCTCCCGCCCGGGATCTCCGGACGGCCGTTGCCGACCAGGCCGGCGATCACCCGGGAGGCGCCGCTGAGCTCTGCGAGCGCGGCGCAGTGCGCGGCCAGGTAGAGCGACTTGAGCGGCAGTCCGAGGGCGGCGGCGCGCCGGCGCAGCCGGGCTTCGAGGTCGGCCGGGACGATCCGCTCGACCGCCGCGGTCTCGATCTCCTGGCCGGGCGACGGACGGCCTGCGACGAGCGTCGCGGCGTGGCCGCCGAGCAGGCGCCGCCAGGTGGCCCGGTCCTCGGGCCGCTGCGCGCTCTCGCGTTCCAGCGCCACGTACGTGCCGTAGCTCGGCGCCGGAGCCGGCACCCGCCCGCCGGGGAGTTCGCCGCACCGCCGCCGGATCTCTTCGACGACGAGTGCGACGCTCCACCCGTCCAGGATCAGGTGGTGGAACGAGACCGCCAGGTTCACGCGGTCCGCGCCCCGCACGTGGACGCAGAAGCGGATCGGCGGCCGGGCGAGGTCCAGGGGCCGGTGCTTCTCGGCCTCGATCCAGTCCTCAACGGCCTTGTCCTGTGCGCCGGAGGGCAGCTGGGAGACATCCACGAACTCTACGGCCGGCAACGCCTCCGCGAGGATGATCTGGAGCGTCTCCTCGTAGTTCTCCAGGTCGAAGTACGACCGGAGTTGGGCGTGCCGGGCGACGGTCTCACGGATGGCACGGGCCAGTTGCTGCGGGTCGGTCACGCCCGCGAGCTCGTAGTCGAAGATGTCGTGGTAGACGGGCGAGTCCTCGTCCAGCAGCGAGTGGTAGATCATGCCGGACTGGAGCTTGGTGAGCGGCCACGCGTCGACCGCGTCGGCGGGCAGCAGGGCCCGGTCCTCGTGCGCCACGAGCGCGAACGCGGGCGTGACGGCCGCCTCGGCTGCGCCGCCCCGGGTGAGCGTAGCGGCGAGCTCCCCGAGCGTCGCGTGGGCGAACACGTCGCGCAGGCCCACGAGGTAGCCGGCCGCGCGCAGGCGGGAGGAGACGCGCAGGGCGAGGATCGAGTCGCCGCCGAGCGCGAAGAAGTTGCTGTCCAGACCGACCGGCTCGGCCAGGCCGAGCACCTCCTGCCAGGCGCGGGCCACGGCACGCTCGGCGTCCGTGGCGGGTGCGGGGCCGGGGCTCGCGGTCTCGGCGGCACCCGCCGTCGGCGCGGGCAGCGCCCGGCGGTCGAGCTTGCCGTTCGGCGTCGTGGGCAGGGCGTCAAGCCCCACGAGGTACTGCGGCACGAGGAACTCCGGCAGCAGCTTGCGCAGCCGGGCCCGCAGGTCGTCGGCGTCGAAGGCCTGGCTGACGACGTACGCGGCGAGCGCCTGCGCGGGCCCCGACGAGTCCACGACGACGGCCGCGTCCTGGACACCGGGCAGGTCCCGCAGCACGGCGGCGATCTCGTCGGGCTCCACGCGCAGCCCGCGCAGCTTGACCTGGTTGTCGATGCGGCCCAGGTACTGGATCTGCCCGTCCGGCAGGAAGCGCGCCAGGTCACCGGTCCGGTAGAGGCGCGCGCCGGGCGCGGTGCCGTACGGGTCGGCGACGAACATGCGGGCGGTGAGCTCGTCGCGCCCGTGGTACCCGGTGGCGACGGCCACGCCACCGATGCACAACTCGCCGGGCACGCCCACCGGTTGGAGCCGCAGGTCCTGGTCCAGGACGTACAGCCGCACGTTGGCGATCGGCGTGCCGATGGGGACGATCTCGCCCGGGTAGTCGGTCGTGCAGGGCCAGTGCGAGACGTCGATCGCGGCCTCGGTGGGCCCGTACAGGTTGTGCAACTCGCAGCCCGGGAGCGCGGCGTCGAACACCTCGATGGTCTTGCGCGGCAGCGCCTCCCCGCTGCAGACGACGCGCTTGAGCGAGCCGCAGTGGCCGGCGAGGCCGTCCGTCTCCAGGAACACGTTGAGCATGGAGGGCACGAAGTGCACGGTCGTGACGGCGGCGGAGCGGATGAGCTCCTTCAGGTGGTCCGGGTCCCGGTGCCCGCCGGGCTTGGCCACGACGATGGCGGCGCCGGTCATCAGCGGCCAGAAGAACTCCCACACCGACACGTCGAAGCTGTACGGGGTCTTCTGCAGGACGCGATCCTCGCCCGCGAGGGGGAAGGCGGACTGCATCCAGTGCAGCCGGTTCGCGAGCGCGTCGTGCCGGTTGACGACGCCCTTGGGCTGCCCGGTGGAGCCGGAGGTGTAGATCATGTAGACGGGGTCGGCGGGGCTCGACTCCCGTACGGGGTCGACGTCGTCCTCGTGCCACGACTCCGGACCCGACAGGACGAGGACGTCCGCCGTCACCTCACCGAGCGCCTCGCGGTGCCGCTCCTGGGTGAGGATCAGCGGCAGGTCCGCGTCCTGCACCATGAAGGCGATCCGGGCGGCCGGGTACTCGGGGTCGATCGGGACGTACGCGCAGCCCGCCTTCACGATCGCGAGCAGCGCGACGACCATCTCCACGGACCGTTCCATGAAGACGCCGACGAACGGCCCCTTCCCGCTCGCCGCGAGCTCCCCGCGGATCCGGTGCGCCACCCGGTTCGCCCGCCGGTTGAGCTCGTCGTACGTGAGGTGCTCGCCGTCGAACGCCACGGCGAGCGCGTCCGGGGTCCGCCGGACCTGCTCTTCGATGACGTCGACGACCGTCCCGGCCGGGTATTCGGCCCACGTGGCGTTCCAGTCGTCGAGGATCAGCCGCCGGTCCGCCTCGCGCGTCATCGACGCCGCGCCCACCGGGGCGTCGACGCCGGCGGCGGCCAGCGAGGCCAGGAGCTGCGCGTAGTTCCGCAGGATCCGTCCGGCGGTCTCGCGCGTGAAGAGGTCGGTGTTGAACTCCAGCTCGAACGCGTACGCGTCGTCGGCCGCCTCGACGTACAGCATCAGGTCGAACTTGGCGGCCGTGCGGCGGACCGGGCGGTACTCGGCGACCGGGCCGGGCCCGAGGTCGAGCGCGGGCCGGCCGCCGAGCAGCGTGAGCATCGTCTGGAACACCGGGTTGTGGTCGCGCGGCCGCTCGACCCCGAGCGCCTCGACCACCTTCGGGTACGGGGTGTCACCGTCGTCCAGCAGCCGCTCGGCTGCCTCCTGCGCGCTGCCCAGCACCGTGCGGAAGCTGTCGTCCGGGTCCACGGGGACGAAGAGCGGCAGCGTGTTGACGTAGCAGCCGACCTCGTCCAGGTCCTCGGCGCCCGGCCGGTTGAGCACCGTGGTGCCGACGGCGAACCCGTCCTGGCGCGTGTACCGGTTCAGCAGCACGGCGTACGCGGCGAGGAACACCGGGAACGCGGTACTGCGGCACTCGCGCGCGCACTCCTTCAGCAGCGGCTCGACGTCCGCGCGCGGGACGGTCACCGTCAGGCTGTCGCCGCGGAAGGTCTGCACGGCGGGTCGCGGGCGGTCGAGCGGCATGCCCAGCAACTCCGGGCAGTGGGCGAGGGATCGGCGCCAGCGCTCGACCTTCTCGGCCTGGTCGGCGGTGGCGTCGGCCGTGCGGCTCGCCGCGACGAACGCGCGGAACGCAGCGCCGGCGGCGGGCCGTTCCGGGATGCGTCCGTTCGCCGTGAGCGCGCGGTAGTTCTCCCCGATCTCCTCCAGGACGAGATGGATGCTCCAGTCGTCGATGACGATGTGATGAGCCGTCAGGGAGAGGAGCCAGAGGTCGCTCGGCAGCGCCACGAGGAGGGTGCGCAGCAGCGGGGCCGCAGCGAGGTCGAACGGCTGCCGGTGGTACTCGGCGAGGAGCTCGTCCGCCTGAACGCGGGCCTCGGCCGGGGCGGTTGTGCGGAGGTCGGCGAAGGTCGTGCGGTCCGGAGCGGAGTCGTACACCCTGGCCCGTGGGCCGTCCGGGGTTTCGAGGAACGTGGTGCGGAGGGCGTCGTGCCGGAGGACCGTCGCGTGGACGGCCCCGCGTAACGCCTCCGGATCGAGCGGGCCGCGTATGTCGAAGGCCACCGATTCGTTGTAGGCCGGTTCGTCGAAACCGGCGAGCTCGTGGAAGAGCCAGAGGCTTTCCTGGGTGTGGGAGAGCATGCGCATGCCAGATTGAGGGATCGCGGCCATACCGCACTCCAAAGTCGGGGCAGGGCTTCAGCCCGTGGGCGTGAATTTGCTGTTGTGCACAATCACGGCGTGCTGCAGCGGAGTTGCCGCCACCGGCCGGAACCGGGGCAGGCCACTCCCACGCCGCACCAGGTCGACGTTCGGACGGGTCCCGCCGCTGCCCTACGAGGCGTCGGCGGACCCGTGGAACGGGTCGAACACCTCGTCGTAGGGGCGGAGGATCGCGTCCAGCGTTTCGGGCGCCGCCGCTGCGTCCGGGCCTTCGGCGACGGGCTCGGTGGTGATCACCACGTGGGCGGCCGCCTTGCGGGCCAGGGCCACGGCCGTGTCGACGTCCTCGGCGTGGACGACGACGAGCCCGCAGCGGTCGTCCGACCAGCGGAGCTCGGACACCACCCCACCCGGCCGGACGCTCACGACGACGTCCACGACGCCTTCGACGGCCTTCGCCGCGTCGACACCGGTCACGGACGTGACGACACCCGGGTCGGCAGTGAGGAAGCGGACCGCCGCCGCACCGCGCGCCGGGTGGAGGCCGTCGAGCGGAGAGCCTCGGCCGGCCAGCCGAAAAGCGGCTTCCTCCATGTCGATTCCGTACACCAATTTCACGAGATCGTTGATGCGGTCGCCACCGCGCCGGGTGTGCGATTCGATGATGCGCGGTCCGTCGGCGGTCACGATCACCTCTGTGTGCGAGGGACCGTCCTGAAGGCCGACCGCGTCGAGCAGGCGAATCGTCACATCACTGATCTCCGAGAGTTCGATGTCGGAAATGGGCGCGGGAATGACGTGCCCGACTTCGACGGTCCCGCCGTCGGTGTCCTTCGCGGTGACCGCGACGACGGTGTGCCGCCCGGCCTCGGAAAAGGCCTCGACACTCAGTTCCGGGCCGACCAGGAGCTGCTCGACCTGAAATTCACCGAGCCCGAACTCCTGGCACCAGGCCCACACGTCGTCGACCTCGCCGAGCGATGCGATCCGCCGCACCCCGAGACTGCCGGACCCCATCGTCGGCTTGACGATCGCGGCACCGTGCGCCGCGACGAACGCGCGCAGCTGCGCGTGGGTGGGGTTCAGCTCGAAGGGCACCGCGCCGATGCCGCGCTCGTTGAGGAGCGCACGCATGGCCGACTTGTCGTGCAGCAGCCGGGCGGTGCGTTCCGTCGTGCCGGCGATCCCGAGCAGCGAGGTCAGGTGGCCCGCGACGAGCTGGGCCGCCTCGGTCTGGGTGACGATCCGGTCGATCGGGCCGAGCTCGTGCAGGGCCCGCGTCATGGCGACGGCGGAGGGCACGTGCTGATAGTCCACCAGAACGAGCTGACGACAGAACGGAATAACCGCCTGGTCGAATTGCGAAGGCTTCTGGAGGTAAACGACGTCGACATCGGCCGACGTGGCCTTCGGAACAATTCGAATGCTGTCCCCGATGATGAGGACACGAGGCTTTGCCACGAGCTTTCCCCCGGTCTGACCGCGCCCACTCATGCCGCTCGCGACACTAGCACAGGGGCAACGGGGGCTGGTAGGGACGGACTTGGCGATTGACGTTTCTTTACTCGTCACCGTACTTACCGGCTGGTACTTCTTCGTTTTCGCTGGTCAATGGTCCGGCTCGGGGAACCGGACCGAATTGATCACCGAGAGGGAGTAAGGGTCGCGGTCGGATTCCGCTGGGGCGAATGGTGCGGGCGGTGATGGGCGAGAGGGGAGAGCCAGATGAGGAGAGCGAGGACGAGGGCGATCGGGAGGACCGTGCAGGCGGTCGCGGTGGCGGGGGTGACGTCAGGCCGCATCGGCGCCGCCGGCGGGGAGGTCGAGTTCGACCCAGACGGTCTTGCCGTTGGGGTGGCGCGGGATCGTGCCCCAGCGGTCGGCGAGCGCGTCGACGAGCGTGAGGCCGCGCCCGGACTGGGAGTTGGACGTGAGCCTGACCGGGAGGACGGGGAGGCGGTCCCCTCGGCAGTCGGACACCTCGATACGGAGGGTGGTGCCCCGGCGCACGGTGGTGGTGAGGCAGAGGTGGAGCTCGAACCCGCGCCCCGGAACACGGCCGTGCGTGATCGCGTTGGCCGCGAGCTCGCCGACGACCAGGAGGGCGGCGTGGTACGCCTCGGTGGCCGTCAACTTGAGCCGCCAGGCGGCGAGTTGACGGCGGGCGATCCGGCGTCCGATCGCCGCGCCCTTGGGGGTGGCGGTGAGGACGGAGGTGTGGGAGCGGGGATTGTCGAGGGGGGTTTCGGACTTCATGAGCAAAAGCGTGACGGCAGAGACGTACGCTGACCATGGCCGGAACAGGCACGGAGAGTGCTTGTGTGGCAGCGGATTGTCGCCTGTCACCTCTGGCGGGCGTGATCGGATCATAGGGGTGGTCACCATGGGTGGAGTCCGGGACGAGGACTCGACGACGACGATGCCGGAGGAGGAGGGCGAGGTCTCCGACTTCTTCCGCGCCATCGGGAAGCAGATCAAGCTGCTGCGCGAGCGGGCCGGCTTGACCCAGAAGGAACTCGGCGAGAAGGTCGGCTACGGCGAGCACCTGATCGGCGCGGTGGAGCGCGGAAAGCGCACCCCGCAGCCGGAGTTGCTGGTCGCCCTCGACAAACTCCTCAACGCCGGTGGCCTGTTGGCCGTCGCGGCGGAGGACGTGGTCAAGGCACGGGCGAAGGCACGGATGCGGCACCCGCACTGGTTCCGGGGCTACGCGGCATTGGAGGTGGACTCGGTTGAGAATCACAACTACGCCACGCTCGACGTACCTGGCCTACTCCAGACCGAGGAACATGCCCGTGCTGTCTACGCAATGAGGCAGCCGCTTCTGTCCGAGGAGGTGATCGAGATGCGGGTGGCTGCACGAATGGAGCGCCAGGCTGTGCTTACCCGATGGCCACGGGGGATGTTCAGTTGGGTGATCGACGAGAGCGTGCTGCGCAGGCCTCTGGGCGGCTGGGATGTACACACGGCCCAGCTACATCGCATCCTTGAGGTCGGACGGACCCGAGGCATGGTGATCCAGGTGCTTCCACTGGACAGGACAGAACACGCGGGCATGGGCGGCCCGTTCATCCTGATCACCCCCAAAGGGCGTCCTCAGCACGCCTACATCGAGGTGCAGACGAGCAGTAGGCTGATCACCGACCCGGACGAGGTCCGGATCATGAACGCGCGATACAGCACCCTCAGGGCGCAGGCCCTTAGCCCTGAGGAGTCCATGGCCTTGATCGAGAAGATCCTGGGAGAACGATGAGCACCGACCTGGCATGGTTCAAGAGCAGCTACAGCGGCAATGAGGGCGGCGAGTGCATCGAGGTCGCCGAGACCCCCGGCGTCATCCACGTGCGCGACTCCAAGGACAAGAGCGGCCCGCAGCTGGCCTTCGATCCGGCCGCGTGGAAGGCGTTCGTCGACTTCGCCGCGACCGCCGAGGCCTGAGAGGGTGTTCGATAGGGGAATCCCCCCAACTGTCCGGCTTTCGCGGGCTCGGCACGGACGCTGTTCCAGGATCCTGTAGCGGCCGGGCCCG
>NZ_JBHWGD010000030.1:84356-94621 GCF_042733235.1 Kitasatospora sp. NPDC059722 | reverse complement strand
CCACCTCCGCCGAACTCGTCGACCGCTGGGCCCCCGGCCGCCGCATGACCAACGCCTACGGCCCCACCGAATCCACCGTCGCCGCCACCATCTCCCAACCCCTGGAAGCCGGCACCGGCGTGCCCAGCATCGGCACCCCCATCCCCAACACACGCACCCTCATCCTCGACGAACACCTCCGACCCGTCCCGCCCGGCGTCCCCGGCGAGCTCTACCTCACCGGCCACGGCCTCGCCCGCGGCTACCTCGGCCGCCCCGCCCTCACCGCCGAACGCTTCACCGCCAACCCCCACGGCCCCGCCGGCACCCGCATGTACCGCACCGGCGACCTCGCCCGCTGGACCCCCGACGGACACCTCGACTACCTCGGCCGCACCGACGACCAAGTCAAAATCCGCGGCTTCCGCATCGAACTCGGCGAAATCGAAACCGTCCTCGGCACCCACCCCGCCGTCACCCAGAACGCCGTCGTCGTCCGCGAAGACCAGCCCGGCCTCAAGCGCCTCGTCGCCTACATCGTCCCCGCCACCCCCGGAACCCTCGACACCGAAGCCCTCCGCGCCCACCTCGCCGCCGCCCTGCCCGACTACATGGTCCCGTCCGCCTTCGTCACCCTCGACGCCCTCCCGCTGAGCGTCAACGGCAAGCTCGACCGCAAGCAACTCCCGGCCCCCGCAGCCGAGTCGGCGGCCAGCGCGCGCGGCCCGCGCTCGGCGCAGGAGGAGGTGCTGTGCGGCCTGTTCGCCGAGGTCCTGAAAGTGGACCGGGTGGGCATCGACGACAGCTTCTTCGAGCTGGGCGGCGACAGCATCACCTCCATCCAGCTGGTCAGCCGGATCCGGTCCGTCCTCGGCGTGAAGCTCGGCAACCGGGGCATCTTCGAGACGCCGACCGTCGCCCGCCTCGCCGAGAAGCTCGGCACCGGCCAGGACGGCGACGGCTTCGAGGTGCTGCTGCCGCTGCGCACCGGCGGCGACCGCCACCCGCTGTTCTGCATGCACGGCGCCGGCGGCCTCAGCTGGCCGTACTCGTCGCTCCTCAGGCACATCTCCGCCGAGTACCCGGTCTACGGCCTCCAGGCCCGCGGCCTGGACGGCAGGGACGCCCGCATCGCGACCAGCGTCGAGGAGATGGCCGCGGACTACGTCGAGCAGATCCGCGCGGTACAGCCCGAGGGGCCGTACCACCTGGTCGGCTGGTCCTTCGGCGGGCTGGTCGCGCACGAGGTGGCCACCCTGCTCGTCGAGCAGGGCGCCGAGGTCGCCCTGCTCGCCAACCTCGACCAGACCCCGTTCGACGAGTCCTGGACGACCGACGAGGGCTACACCAAGCCCACCGAACGGGACGTCCTGGAGACGCTGCTCGACTTCGTCGGCTACGACCTCGACGAGATCCGCTCCCGCCCCCTGGACCACCAGCGGGCGATGGAGCTGATCCGCGGCCGGGACAGCGCGCTCGGCAGCCTCTCGGAGCAGCACATCACCGCCTTCGTGAAGGTCGGTGTCAACAACCACGCGCTGAGCGACGGCTACCGGCCGCGCCGCTTCGACGGCGAGCTGCTGCTGTTCGTCTCGACGGTCGGCACCGACGACCCCGAGGCGCGGATCGCGGCCTCCGCGGCGGCCTGGCGGCCGCACGTGGCCGGCCGCATCACCACCCACCCGGTGCACGCGCACCACGGCCACCTGCTCCAGCCGGAGCCGGCGGCCGAGATCGGCCGCGTCCTGCTCGCCCGGCTGACCTCCGTCAACTGACCACCTCACACAGCAAAGGAGCCGTCATGGAAACGGCGATCTCGGCGGAGGGCCTCCGCAAGCGTTACGGCGACCACCAGGCGCTCGACGGCATCGACCTGGAGGTGCCGGCCGGCACCATCCTCGGGGTGCTCGGCCCCAACGGCGCCGGCAAGACCACCACCGTGCGCATCCTCACCACCCTGCTCGCGCCGGACGAGGGCCGGGCCACCATCGCCGGCTTCGACCTGCACACCCAGGCCAAGCAGATCCGCGCGAACGTCGGCCTCACCGGCCAGTACGCGGCCGTCGACGAGCGGCTCACCGGCCGCGAGAACCTCCAGCTGATCGGGCGCCTGCTGCGCCTCGGCCGGCGCGGCGCCAAGGCCAGGGCCGACGAGCTGCTGGAGAAGTTCGACCTGACGGCCGCGGCCGGGCGCCCGGCGAAGACGTACTCGGGCGGCATGCGCCGGCGCCTCGACCTGGCCGCGAGCCTGGTCGCCGCGCCGCCGGTGCTGTTCCTGGACGAGCCGACCACCGGGCTCGACCTGACCAGCCGGCTCGCGCTCTGGGACATGATCAACGAACAGGTCCGCAACGGCGTGACCGTCCTCCTCACCACCCAGTACCTGGAGGAGGCCGACCAGCTCGCCGACTCGATCGTGGTCATCGACAAGGGCGTCGTCATCGCCGACGGCACCCCGGACGAGCTCAAGCGCAAGGTCGGCGGCGAGCGCCTGGAGGTGTCGCTGGCCACGGCCGCCGACCTCGCCGACGCCACCCGGGTCCTGGCCGGGCTCGCCTCCGGCGAACCGAGCGTGGACGAGGACGCCCGGACGGTGTCGGTGCCGATGAGCGGCGGGGTGACCACCATCGCCGCCGCCGCCCAGGGCTTGCAGCAACTCGGCATCGAGCCGCAGGACTTCGCCGTCCGCCGGTCCTCGCTGGACGACGTCTTCCTCGCCCTCACCGGCAAGCAGGGCGCGGAGCCCGCTGCCGCCCCCGCCCAGTCCAAGGAGTTGCAGACAGCATGACCGAGGTGTTCAGCGACACGTTCGCGCTCGCGGGCCGCCAGATGCGGCACATCCGGCGGATGCCGGAGCAGCTCCTGGGCATCACCGTCATGCCGGTGGCGTTCGTCCTGGTCTTCGGGTACCTGTTCGGCAGCGCGATGCAGGTGCCGGGGCAGGGGGGCTACAAGGAATACATCATGGCGGGCATCTTCGCCCAGGTGATGCTGGCCAACCTGACCACCACGGCGGTCGGCGTGGTCGAGGACCTCAACAACGGTCTCGTGGACCGCTTCCGCGCTCTCCCCATCTCGCGCTCTTCGGTCCTCCTCGGCCGTACCGTCGCGGACCTCGTGCTGGTCTCGTGGACCTCCGCGATCATGGCACTGGTCGGCTACCTGATCGGCTGGCGGGCCCACAACGGGATCCTGCAGACACTGGCCGGCTTCGGGCTGCTGCTGCTGATGGGCTTCGTGATGTCGTGGGTGGGCGCGCTGGTCGGCCTCTCGCTGCGCAGCCCGGAGGCGGTGAGCGCACTCGCGGGCGTCGTGATGATGCCGCTGGCGTTCCTGTCGAACGCCTTCGTCCCGCCGCAGGGCCTGCCCGGCTGGATGCGGGTCGTCGTGGAGTGGAACCCGGTCAGCGCGGTGGTGTCGGCCGCCCGCGACCTCTTCGGCAACGACCGCGGGACGTCGGACGGCGCCTTCCCGTCCGACCACCCGATCCTCGCCGCCACGATCGTGATGGGCGTACTCCTGGCCATCGTCATCCCCCTGGCCGGCCGCGCCTACCAACGCGCCGCCGCCAAGCGCTGAGCCGTACGGCCGCGCCCCCGCTCGGCCCCGGCCGAGCGGGGGCGAATTGCTCTCAGGCAAGCCTGTACTGCCGGAATTCATGGGCCTTAGGTCCTCAAGGAACTTGATGCCGGCTGTACGTTCCATCGCACAGCCGGCATCAAACAGCCAGTTCCCGCGTCCCGCCGCCAGCAGGGCAGCACGAGGTTTTGGCACGCAGACATCGTGCGCGAGGCACCGGCAGGACGTCTTCTCCTCACTAGGCTGCGAGCATGACGACGATCAAGGCCGTGGTGTTCGATGTCGGCGAGTGCCTGGTCGACGAGACCCGGGAGTACGGCACCTGGGCAGACTGGCTGGGTGTGCCCAGACACACCTTCGTCGCCCAGTTCGGCGCCGTAATTGCCCAGGGCAGGGACTACCGCGAGACGTTCCAGATCTTCCGGCCCGGATTCGACCTGTACGAGGAACGCGAGCGGCGCGCGGCTGCCGGCCAGCCTGAATGGTTCGGCGAGGACGACATCTACCCGGATGTGAGGCCGGCGTTCGCTCGGCTCCGGGCAGACAGCCTATGGCTGGCGATCGCCGGCAATCAGACCACCCGGGCCGGCGGACTCCTGCGCGAATTGTTCACCACCGATGTCGACTTGATCGGCACCTCGGACGACTGGGGTGCTAGCAAGCCAGACCCACTGTTCTTCGAGCGGGTCGCCGAGGTGGCTCCAGCGGCCGCGAACGAGATCCTGTACGTCGGGGACAGGCTCGACAACGACGTCCTTCCCGCTCGCGCAGCCGGGATGCGAACGGCGCTGATCCGCCGGGGGCCATGGGGCTGGATCCACCAGAATCACCCGACCGCTGAACGGGCGACGTTCCGAATCCACTCGCTCGCGGAATTGCCCGAACTGATCGCCAAGTTCAACGCTGGAGCAAGTCGAGCGTGACCCTGCTTGAGCAGGGCGCGGCAGATCAACGCACGACCGGGATGTCTCCGGACCGCCAGTCGGACACCCGCTTGCGGACACTGGGCACCATCGGCAGCCCGTCCGTGTCGGCGGGGCTGAACCACGCCACTTCGTGGGACTCTTCCGAGATTCGGAGTTCGCCACCGACCGGGCGCCCGAGGAGACAGATGCTGAACTCCTGCCGGACCTCGCCGTCGTCGTAGGCGAGGACGCGCCCGGGGTTGGTGTAGGTGCCGACGATCCCGGTGATCTCGATGTGGATGCCGGTTTCCTCGTACGTCTCGCGGATGCCGCAGTCCGCGAGGGACTCGCCGATTTCCATCATGCCGCCGGGAAGACCCCACATCCCGTTGTCGGTGCGGCGCTGGAGGAGGATGCGGCCCGCCTCGTCGACCACGACCACCGATGCGGCCGGCACCAGGCTGTTCGCCTTGGGAGCGTTCGGATCGTTCTCGTAGTCACGCCTGGGCATGCTCCACCTCCGGGATCGTCCACACGTCGCCTGCGGAAGTCTCCTGCACGGAAGATGACCCGCTGAGTTTTGCGCCCCCGCTCGGCAGCGGCCGAGCGGGGGCGATGTCAGGCCGGACGAGCCGCCGAGACCGCGTCCGTGTAGAGCTCGGTCGTCAGGTCGTCCTCACCGATCCCGAGGTCGGTCAGCACTGCCCGGACGACGGCGAGCGCCGGCACGAGGTCGTCCCGCGTGGTCGCGGCGGTCTCGACTTCGATGAACGTGGCGTTCAGCTCCGGCACCCTGACGAGCGTGGCGAGCAAGTGCCGCCCGTCCCGCTTGAAGTCGTAGTTGCGGCACCGCTTCTCGAACCGGATTCGCGGGGTGAACCCGAGGCCCTTGACGATCTCGTGGGCAGCATCGGCGTCCTCAACCTGCGTCTCGTGTTCGGGCTTCGATCCGGATGCCTCGTCGACGCGGGCGCCTTTGTAGGTGAGAACGGTCCGGGTGTCGTCAGGCCCGTGAACAGTGCGGATCCGGAGTTCGCGGTCTTCGCCCATCAGGCTGCCGTCAGGGGCGTCGTAGTAGGTGTCCTGGTAGACCTCTGCGCGGCCGACGCCGTACTGATCTCCCAACTGCTTGATGACCGCCTCGGGGTCGCGAACAACCGCCTTGAGCTCCGCCTCGATCGCCATTCCGGTCCCTTCGTCAGATCACGCGCTCAGCGCCGTCCAGCAACACCTCGAACTGCCGTCTCCAGCCCCTGTACAGGGGCCCGCTGGGAGTGGGCAGCACCTTATACGTTGCCGACTCGTGCCCTTCCCAATCCGCATCGAAGGTCCCGACGTAGAGAGTGCGATCCAGCCTGATGATTCGCCAAACAGGGACAGAGCCGTACCGGTACACCTCGACGTTCCCGACCTCGCCCAGCTCACGAAGCCGAGCCTCGGCAAGGAGAATTCCGCTGGCGAGGGATTCGGCCGACTCGCCGATTTCGGTGGCCCGGCGCACTGCCGCGGGCGAGTGCGGGTCGAGGAGGAGCACGCGCAGGCGGGGTGTCGTGTCGCCGTCACGGTCGAGGTGCTGTCGCAGCAGCGAATTGCTGAGGGCGAGCAGACCCAGCCCCCGTACGGCGAGTACGTCCAACTCGGCCGCAGACCGGGCTGCGCGCTGCACCTCGGCGGCGGCCGAGGTCTGGTCGCTGTAGACCCTGACGATCTCGGGGAACGCGGCCAGGTCGAATGCGGTCCCAGACGTGCGTTGGCCCTCGGTCCTGGGTGCGAGCCCCAGCAGGCGTCGCGCGGAGTCGGGCAGGTTGAGGCCATCGGCGATGCGCTCGAAGACGTCGAGCCGGCTGACCTCTCGACGCCCATTGATGATCTCGTTGACGCGGCTCTGGGTCATGCCGGTCTGAGTCGCGATGCGGGCCTGACTGGCACCACTGTGGTGCTGGACGTATCGGAACAGTGCGGCAACGTCCCGGCGACGGAGAGCCTCCCGGACCTCTTCGTTCTGCCATGCGAGATCCGGAAGTCTGATCGGCTCCAACGCGGTTCCCATGGCCCAAGCCTCCGCCCTCAGCAATGCATCTCACTGTGAGATTACCCTCTGGATATCGCTCTTGACGTTGCGTCAAACAACGATTGTCGGGTGACCATCGCGCCTGAAGGACATGGAGCAACCATGGCGACTGCCGAGCGCGCCCCCGATGCCCCGGCCGCACTGATCTCCGCGCGCCGCAATGACGACATGAAAGGACCGGCCAAGGGGCCCCATCGGCTCCCGGATCCTTACCGCTACACGCCCTCGATGCGGGAGCACGAGAATCGCACCCACGAGGAGGGGCGCCGTGACTGCGGCTGAAGCGAAGCCCCAGCCAAAGTGCACCGTGTGCGCGGCGTTCGACCGCATCGCGGATGCGGAGATGCGTAGGAAGTACCCGGAGGCCCGGCTGCCCGGCGTGTTGGCGGAACTCGAAAAGATCCGCGCCCGGCACATGGGGGCGTGCAGGGCGGTGGCCGATGTCCCTGCGTGAGATCGCGATGCGCAAGCAAGAACCCGCCGCCGACGCTGACGAATGTCCCTCCTGCCTCTGGTTCGACGACCTCGAACGCCAGCACACCGAGCATCCGACCATCCGGCGCAAGGTCGCCAAATGGCGTGCCCTGCACCTGGAGCACGATGAATGCCTGGCGGCGCGCGATGACGGATAAACCGGAGAACCCGCTCCCGCCCTGGACCAACTTCCTTGGCGGGCCCGTCCGGTACGAAGACATCGAGGAAGCCGGGCCGGCCACGCCGCCCCTCGAACCGGCGGCCGAATCGCCGACTCTCCAACGGCTTCGTGCCGAAGTCCGCAAGATCAACCGCCGCTACTGGCGGCCCTGAGCCATTCCAGTCTCCGTCGAACCTCCGCCCACGGAGTAGCCCAAACAGACTCCCGCCCCGGCCGTCATCCCTGGCAGGCAGCCGACCGGAGCGGGTCCCGCAACACCGAACGGACCGGGGCGTCGTCCGACGCCCCGGGAACCCCTCAGTGTGAGGAGAGCTCCAGTATGACCACTCCCGAACCGGCCCTGTCGCCGGCGCCGCCCTCCCCCGGCCCGATGCTCCCGGTGGACCCGGTTTCGCTCGTCACCGCGAAGACGTTCGGGGCCGTCGTGTGCACCGTGCTCGACAACAACCCCGGAATGCCGGACGACACCGCCAAGCGCATCGTCACCGAAGCGCTCAAGTTCGTCGCCACCGCCCGCACGTTCCCCACCGTACGCATCACGCCGTCCACCGTCGTCGACGAGGGGTGGCACGCCCTCATCCTCCACACCCGCCCGTACGCCGACCTGTGCGCCCGGCTCGGCGGGTTCGTCCACCACTACCCCGAGCGCCCCGACCCGTCGCGGCACGACCCGGACGCCCTCGCACGGACCGCCGCCCTGATCGAGGAGGCCGGGTACACCCCGGACCACGAACTGTGGACCGGTCCCACCCACGCCATGGTGGCCGTGGCCGCTCAGTGCTCCCACACCCCCATCCCCGGCGGATGCGGACCCATCAACCCCGGAGGGTGCGCTTCACACTGCAACGGCGGAGGTGGAGGCGGAGGCGGCGAAGGCAGCTAGCCTGAACCTCACCCAACACGGAGAGGGCGGGACGCATGGACAAGGTCGAAGCCCAACAGGTAGCCAACACACTCCGCCGCCTGGGGATTCGGGGAATCGTCTCTCCTCAAGACCTGGGCAACCCGGACGGGCACTGGCGGGTCTACGACGGCACTGACCCCGTCACCCGGCGGGACATCACCGACGAAGCACTAGCGATCATCAGAGGCATGTCCCGTAAGACCGGTCCGACGCGAGGATTCATCGTCCCCACCTCCCGGTAGCCCCGTAACAGCCCCGTCCGGCAAGTCCGGACGGGGCCTCTCCGAACGCAAGCGCGTACCGGCCGCGCACCGACACCACCGACTCCAGGTCCGACGCACCCCGGGCGCACCGTCCCCGCCGCAGTGATCGTGATAGGCACACTCCGCGCCATCGTCATCCCCCTCTCCGGCCGCGCCTACCAACGCGCCGCCAAGCGCTGAGCCCCTATGCCTGCTCCCGCTCGGCTCCGGCCGAGCGGGAGCAATCAGCGAAAGGGCCGCGCCGCAGTGCTGCCGCCCGCGACCACGCGGGGCGTACTCGTCCCGAGCGTCGAACGGACGGTAGTTGACGACGGGACCACCGGCCCGGACAAGAACGGCGGCACACCCGAGGCACCAGGCATGCGGCGGCTCCGTGTCGAGGTCTTCGATCACACCCCGACGCCGGGCATCACGGAGGCCCTGCACACCTACCTCGCCCACTTCGGGTTGGTCTTCGGCGCTTTCGACTTCGCGGTGGACCGGCAGGGCCGATGGTGGTTCCTGGAGTGCAACCCGTCCGGTCAGTGGTACTGGCTGGAGCCCGAGACCGGTCTGCCGATGCTCACGGCGATGGCCGACCTGCTGGAGAGGAAGACCGGATGACCCCGACCACCGGCGACAGCACCCGCCTCCGCCGCGAACTCGCCGACAGCCTGGCCGAGCGTGGGTTCCTGCGGACCGAGCCGTGGCGCAAGGCCGTGGAGGCCGTGCCCCGGGAGGAGTTCCTGCGCGGCGGCTTCTTCGACGTCGTCCCCGGCTCCGCGCCGACCGCCTGGGCGCCCGTCTTGCCCGACTCGCCGGGCTGGCTCGGACAGTGCTACCGGGACGAATCCCTGGTCACCCAGGTCGCCGGAACGATCGTGCCCGGCGACCTGCGGGGCGAGATCATGCGGGCCCCCACGTCCTCCAGCACCATGCCGAACCTGGTCGTGCGTATGTGGGAGAACCTCCAGGTCGAGGACGGCCACCGGGTCCTCGAAGCGGGCACCGGCACCGGTTACTCCACGGCGCTGGGCTGCCACCGCCTCGGCGACGGTCAGATCGTCTCCGTCGAGGTCGACCCGGAGGTCTCCGCGCGGGCCGGGATCTCGCTGGGGGCGTGCGGCTTCTTCCCCGAGCTCGTCGTCGGTGACGCCCTGACCGGCCACGCCGACGTCCGCCCGTTCGACCGGGTCATCGCCACCTGCGGCGTCCTCGCCATCCCGCCCGCGTGGATCGAGCAGACGAAACCGGGAGGGCTGATCCTGGCCACCGTGTGCGGCTGGATGTACTCCTCCGAACTCGCCCGACTCACCGTCCGGAAGGACGGCACCGCTCAAGGGCGCTTCCTGAACGGGCAGATCTCGTTCATGCTCGCCCGTCCTCACCTGCCTCCGCCGCTCGGGCTGCTGCCCGATCTGAACATCGGAGACGAACGCGGCGCCGTCCACGGGGCGGACGTCCTGGACGACTGGACGGCCCGCTTCGTCGCCCAGGTGGCAGCCCCGAGGTCCCAGAAGATCACGCTGAATGTCAACGGCCGGGATCAGCACGTCCTCATCGACGTCGAGGCCGGCGCCTGGGCAGTACTCACCCGGGACGGCGAGAAGTGGACCGTTCGCCAGGGCGGGCCGGCCCGCCTCTGGGACGCCGTCGAGGAACACCTGACGCGGTGGCTCACCGACGGCTCGCCGTCCCTGGACCGCTTCGAGATCACCGTCACCCCGGACGGCCAGACGATCACCTGGCCACGCCGACCGAGCTGAGGCGGGCCGCCGGACCCGTATCCCCGGTCGGCTGATTCCTGCGGCTTCGGCCCGATGAGAGGGCCCCGGGGGCCCGGGGGGGCCCCGGGGGGGGGGGGCCCGCCCCCCAAAACACCCCCAGGGGTGTGGGGGGGGGGAAAGGGGGAGACCCCCCCCCACCACAC
>NZ_JBHWGD010000030.1:49854-84346 GCF_042733235.1 Kitasatospora sp. NPDC059722 | reverse complement strand
GGGCTCGCGGCCGGCGGGGGGGGGCGCCGCGCCGGGGCCCCCCCGGCCCCCCGCCCCCCACGGCCCTATCAACTCACCGTCTGTGCTTGGGGCCGATCATCAGGAAGAGCACCCGCATCACCAGCACCGAGCTGATCACCAGCAGGTTGTAGCCGAAGAGTTCGAACAGGCCGAGTCCCTTGCTGAGCATCGGCCCGCCGCCCGTGCGCAGCAGCTGTACGCCGACCAGGCCGATCACGCCGCCCAGGAAGGCGAGCAGGATCTCGTGGACCAGTGAGCGCAGGAAGCGGCGGTCCTCCGGGTCGGCGAACATCCGCACGCCGACGGTCAGTTGGCCGCCCTCGATGGCGGCGCCGATCCGTTCGACCCGGCGGGGCAGCCGGCGCAGCATCGGGACCAGGCCGAGGAGTTCCTCCGCCATGCTGCGGCCGAGCGTCTCGGGCTTGAGCTTGCGCAGGTGCTGGGTGACGGCGAAGGAGCGGGCCTCGGCGACGATGTCAAAGCCCGGCACCAGGCGGTCGAGCGAGCCCTCCATCGTGGCGAGCGCGCGGAAGACGGCGGCGATCTCCGGCGGCACGTTGATGCCGTGCCGGGCCACGATCGCGAACAGGTCGGCGAACATCTCGCGGTCCGGCTTGACCCCCGGGGCGAAGTGCCGGGCGAGGAACTGTCCGACGGCACGCTCCAGTTGGCGCTCGTCGATGTGCTCGGGGTGGACCACGAGCTCGATCAGCGCGTCGGACAGGCCGCCCGGGTCGCCGCGGTGCAGGGCCAGCAGCATGCCGCGCAGGGTGGCCCGCAGGGAGCGGTCGATCCGGCCGACCGAGCCGAAGTCGAGCATGCCGAGGGTGCCGTCGTCGAGCAGGAGCAGGTTGCCCGGGTGCGGGTCGGCGTGGAAGACGCCGCTGGTCATGATCTGGCCGAGCAGACACTCCAGCAACGCGCCGGCCAGCGCCTTGCGGTCGAGCCCGCGCTCGTCGAGCACCTTGGGGGCGCTGTGCAGGGGGATGCCCGTCATCCACTCGCTGACGAGCACCCGCTTGCCGGTGAGCCGCTCGTGCACCTCGGGCACCCGGACCATCGGGTTGCCGCCGGCCTGCTCGATGGCCGCGGCCACCGCCATCGTGTTGCGGGCCTCGATGCGGAAGTCGAGCTCCTCGTGCACCGAGACGGCGAAGCCCTGGGCCAGCGCGACGGCGCCGACGCTGCGGCCCCACTCGGTGTGCTGCTCCAGGCGCTCGGCGAAGCGGTAGAGGATGTCCAGGTCGTCGACGACGATCTCGCGCGCGCCGGGCCGTTGCACCTTGACCGCGACGTGCTGTCCGTCGGGCAGCCTGGCCCGGTGGACCTGGGCGATCGAGCCGGCCGCGTACGGCTTGGTGTCGAACTCGGCGAACACCTCGTCCGGCGCGGCGCCCAGTTCCTCGCGCAGCACCTGCTCGACGGACTCCCAGGGCTCCGGGGTGGCCTGGTCCTGGAGCAGGCTCAGCTCGGCGATGAACTCCGGCGGCAGCAGGTCGTAGCGGGTCGACATCACCTGCCCGAGCTTGACGAAGGTGACCCCGGCCTCCTCCAGCGCGAGCCGCAACGAGGCCGCCAGCACGGCCCGTTCGGCGGCGGCGCCCGGCCCGCGCCGGGTGCGCCCGCTGAGGAACCGGCCGAGGCCGTGCCGGACGAATATCCGGCTGAGCCGGCCGTAGCGCCGGGTGCGGGCCACCTGGCGGCGCAGCGAGCCGGGCAGCCGGGCGAGTCCGCGCATCGGGGACGAGGGCAGCAACACCTCGGTGGCCGCCAGGAAGAGCATGGCGACGACCAGCGAGACCCCGATCTCCAGGGTCACCAGGGCGAAGGGCTGGACGTCGCGCAGCGGGTAGCTGACCAGACTGCCGCTGGCCAGGCCGACCGCGCCGGTGGCGATCGCGCGCCCCTTGCCCAGCCGGACCCCGAGCAGCCGGCGCGCGCCCGAGGCGAGGCCGGTGACGAAGACGAACAGCGACAGCGCCCCCAGCAGGACGATCGCGGCAGCGCTCATGGTCGCTCCTCCGCTGTCCGCTCGCTCATGCCCGCTCCTCCGCGATCCGCTCGCTCATGCCCGACGGCGCCGGCGCGAGGCGTAGTTGACCGTCACGACGGCGAGCAGCGGCCCCCACAGCAGCAGCGGCATGTAGAGCCAGCCCATGACAGCCCGGTGCATGCCCTTGAGGTTCTCGCTGTCGACGCTGTCCCACACGGCGGCCTGACTGATCGTCACGGCAGTGAGGATGGCGGCGCCCAGCAGCGCGGCCGTCACGGCGGCCCAGGTGCGGACCTGCTTACCACCGATCAGCGGCAGCCAGCGCGGGGCGACGATCCCCCAGTCGCGGACGAGTCCGAGGGTGAGCAGGGCGGCGCCCTCCTGGAGCACGCAGATGGCGGGCAGCACCAGGTAGCCGTTGCCGGGGATGCCGTAGTCGTGGCGCAGCACCTCCGTGCTGTACCCGACGGGCACGCCGATGGCCATCGCGAGGCGCCAGAGGGTGGAGGGCAGGGCGATCAGCGGCACCGCGTGTGCGACCCAGACCGCCCAGCGCGGCGGCGGGGGCGTGCCGTCCAGGGCGGCTCCGGGGGCCAGGGCTCGGCTGGCTTCGATTGTCATATGACACTGCCAATCAGATCGTCAGGTGCATGCTGGCCATAAATCGTATGGCGCTGACCTGTGCCTTTCCGGTGGCACTGACAGCTTGCTGCCAGGATCCGGCCACCCGTGCACCATCCGATCACATGTCCACTCGCTGCCAGCCGATCTTGGAATTCCCGGCGGAATTCCGCGTTCCCCGGCACTTCAGGCCAACGCCGTTGAGCGGCCGCCCGTTCGAGCCAAGACTCTTCGTCGGGGAAACACCCCTGAGGAAACTCCGGAGAGAACTCCGGACGATCCCCGCAATCCCTCCCGAGAAAGGAAGAAAACATGTCCAAGAAGCAGTACGAGACCCCGGTTTTCGAGTCCGCCGGAACGTTCCGCGCCGTCACCGGCTGGAAGGGAATCTTCAGCTGGGATTTCTTCCACGGCCAGATCATGTGACCGCCGGAAAACTGGAGCTGATGTGATGTCCGGCCACGGCACACCGTTCTTCTTCGCGTTCCCAGACAGCGCGGCCGCGTGCGCCGTGGCCCGGCGCCTGTGCGCCGACCGCCCGGAACTCGATGTCATCCCCCACGCCTCCGGGCGGCCCTGGATCGTCGGACACTGGTCCGCCGGGGAGCTCCTGGTCGTCCGGTCCCCCCACCTGACGGTCGCCCTGATCGGCACCTTCGGCGTCACCGCGGCCGACCTGGCCCGGCGGGTCGCCCCGGTGCGCGAGCCGACCGGCCTGGACCGGCTCGGGCTCGAACTCCCCGGACAGTTCCACCTGCTGGCCGCCACCGACGGCGCGATGCGGGTCCAGGGCACCGCGTACGGCACCCGCCGGATCGCCTGGACGAGGATCGCGGGCGCCGTCGTCGCGGGCGACCGCGCCGCCGAGCTCGCCCGGTTCGCCGGCGCCGGGCCCGACCTCACCTCCGTGGCGCTGCGGCTGCTCAACCCGCTGCCGGCGCCGTTCGCCGACCGCGCCATGTGGCACGGCGTCCGGCCCGTCCCGCCCGGCCACTGCCTGGAGCTGCGCGAGGGGCTGCCGCCGAGGCAGCGGCGCTGGCACCGGCCGCCCGAGCCGGTCCTGGGCCTCGCCGAGGCGGCCCGCGACGTCCGGTCGACGCTGACCGAGGCCGTCGCCCTGCGCACCGCGGACTCCGGCCTGATCAGCGCGGACCTCTCCGGCGGGCTCGACTCCACGTCCCTGTGCTTCCTGGCCGCGGGCGGCCCGGGGAACCCGAAGCTCATCGCCTGCACCGCCACCGGCGACGAGTCCGAGAACGACGACGGCCACTGGGCCCGGCTCGCCGCCGAACGCCTCGTGGACACCGAGCACTTCCTCGCCCCCGCCTCCGAACTCCCGCTCTTCTACAGCGGGGCGATGAACGACGGCGGCCGGCACGACACCCCGGTCGGGATCGTCGTCAGCCGCGACCGGGTCACCCACTTCATCGAGCGGATGGCCGAGCGGGGCTCCCGGCTGCACCTGACCGGAAACGGCGGCGACCACCTGTTCCTCGGCAGCGCGGTCGACTACCACGCCCTGCTGCCCACCCGGCCGCTGCTCACGCTCGCCGCCCTGCGCGGCTACCGCACCCTGTTCGGCTGGTCCCGCCGCGCGGTCGCGGGCGCACTGCTGGACCGCCGCTCGTACCGGAGGAGCTTCGCGGCCCTGACCACCCGCTCCTCCGGCTCCCTCGACCCGGGCCGCCCGTCCTTCGGCTGGCTGCACGACCCGGTGATCGCGTCGTGGTTCACCCTCGACTGCCTGGAACGGGTCGAGCAGGCCCTGGCCGAGGCCGCCCCCACCGTCGAACCGCTCGCGGCGACCCGCGGCCGCCACCACGACCTCGCCGGCATCCACGCCGGCACCCAGGAGATGCGCGGCCTGGAGGAGATGGGCCGCCTGGCCGGCGTGCCGGTGGCCAACCCGTACTTCGACGACCGGGTCGTCGACGCCGCACTGGGCGCCCGCCCCGAACTCCGCGCCACGCCCTGGGCGTACAAGCCCCTGCTGGTCGAGGCGATGCGCGGGATCGTCCCGGACCGCAGCCTCGCCCGGCGCACCAAGGGCGACGGCTCGCCCGAGGCGACGCTCGGCCTCTACCGGCACCGCGAGGAACTGGCGGCGGTCTGGGAGGACAGCGCGCTGGCCCGGGCCGGCCTGGTCGACCCGGACGCGCTGCGCCGCCTCTGCCGCACCCCCGGCTCGCCCGAACTCGCCTACAACCCCCTGACGTCCACGCTCGCCTGCGAGGCCTGGCTCCGCACCGCCTGAGCACCGACGACCTGCCGAACGGAGAAGCACCGATGAAGCTGCGCAACCACGAACACCTCACCGTGGCCGAGACCGAGTACGGCGGCGTCCTGCTCGACGCCAGGATCGGCCAGTACTGGCAGCTCAACCCCACCGCCACCGTGGTGGCCCGCACCCTGCTCGACGGCGGGTCGGAGGCCGACGCCGTCGACGGCCTCACCGAGGCCTTCGACGTCGACCGGGAGCGGGCCGCCGCCGACGTGGCCGCCCTGGTCGACGGCCTGCGGGAGGCCGGGCTGGTCGCGCCGTGAGCTTCACCTTCGCCCTTGAGCACGACCGGAGCCAACGCCCGCCGCTGCCCAGGCGATTGGCGATCCGGACGGCGGTGGGCCTCGCCCGGCTGCTCGTCCTGCTGCCCGCGCACCGGCTCCAGCGCGTGCTGGCCGTGCTCAGCCGCGGCGCCCGGCCCGCCGGCGCGGACGAGACCGGGGCCGTGCGGGACGCCGTCCTGGCCACCAGCCTCGCCATGAACGGGCTGCGCAGCTGCCTGCCGCGCTCGGTCGCCGTCACCCTGCTGTGCCGCGCCCGGGGCAGTTGGCCGACCTGGTGCGTCGGGGTGCGCACCGCGCCGCCGTTCACCGCGCACGCGTGGGTGGAGGCCGAGGGCCGGCTGATCGGGGAGAAGGGCCGCCACGACAGCTGGGCGCGGCTCCTGACGGTCGCCGCGCCCAGCCCGCACACGAATTCCGGAACGTCCGGAAAGTCCGGAGAATCCGCGAATTCAGGGAAATCGGGTCACTGACAGCTGTGCTGCCAGTTCCACCCGATGAAGGTGTGCCGGGTCTCGGTCTCGAACCGGCAGGTGGCGGTGCCGTCCGCATTGAGGTCGATGAACGAGTGCATGGTGTTCGCGTACCACGCACCGGTCACGTCGAATATCCCCTTGTAGGTGAATTCGGCGTCGGCCTGGGTGTGCGAGACGGTGCAGTCCGCGGTGCAGTCGGTGTTCTTCGTCGCGGACTTCAGGGACCAGCCGGCATTCCACGGCTCGCGGTTCCACTGCTGGGTCGCGTCGGTGTTCGCGGCGCTGATCCGGGTGCCGTCGGTGGTCCACGACGAGGTCGTGTACAGACCGGTCATCCGGATGTTGCAGCAGTCGTACCACTCGCTGGCGCTCTTGAACTGGCGCGTGGTGCCGGCCTCCACAGCGGCCTGTGCCGAACGGGCCGCGACGGCGCCGGACTCGGCCGGGACGAGCCTGACCTCGCCCAGCACCGGCTTGCAGTCGGCGCCGACGGACACCTGCTGCTGCACGGCCATCCCGGCCGGCGGGGCCGGCAGGGCGCCGGTCAGCTTCAGCTCGCCGCAGTCCTTCGCGGCCGGGGCCGCAGCCGCCCCGGTCGCGGTGGTGGCGGCGGTGGCCGGGGCGGCCGTCAGCGCGAGGGCGCCGGCGGCGAGGGCCGCGGCGAGGGCTATTCGGGTGCGCAATTGTCCGTGCCTTCCTGGTGGGTGATCGCCAGGGAGCGTAAGCGGCGGGCGTTCGTGGTCGGCCGGTCCGCGGAAATCTTGGCAGGAAGCTGACGATTCCCTGGTCAAAACGCCCGCGACGGTCCTAGTGGCACCTTCCTGACAGCGCTGTTGAACACCGGTGCGCACCCGTTCGAAGCTGGCGCACGATCCCTTGAATCCAGCGCGGCGCGGCCGCGGAGGAGGTTTCCGCATGACGGCCGGACAGACGTACGAAGCCGTGGCCGTCACCGGCCCGGGCACCACCCCGGAACCGTCCGCCGCCGAGCTGCTCGATCGGCTCGAACTCGCCGAACCCGAGTTCGAGAACCGGCTGCGCGCGGCACTGGCCGGGGCCGAGGAGTGGCTCCAGGCCAGCGCCCACGACGCCCTGGACCCGCGCATCGGGCCCCTCACCGGCCACCTCGCCGCCGCCGGCGGCAAACGGCTGCGCCCGCTGCTGGTGCTGCTCGGCGCGGAGTTCGGCGACCCGTGGGCGCCGGGCGTCCCGCAGGCGGCCGCGATCGCCGAGCTCGTCCACCTCGCCTCGCTGTGCCACGACGACGTCATGGACGGCGCCGCCACCCGGCGCGGCATCCCGAGCGTGCACGCCCGCTGGGGCGAGCGCGCCGCCGTGCTCAGCGGCGACTGGCTGCTCGCCCGCGCCGCCCAGCTCGCCGCCGACCTCGGCCCGGCCGCCGTCCACCTGAACGCCCGCACCGCCGGGCGCCTGGTCTCCGGCCAGCTGCGCGAACTCACCGGCCCCGGCCCCGACGTGGACCCGGTGACCCACTACTTCCACGTGGCGGCCGGCAAGACCGCCGCCCTGCTGTCGATGTCGCTGGCGATCGGCGCCGTCCAGGCCGGCGCGCCCGCCTCCGCCGCCGCCGCGCTCACCGAGTACGGGGAGCAGCTCGGCATCGCCTTCCAGGTCGCCGACGACCTGCTGGACCTGCGCCGGCCGGCCGAGCTCAGCGGCAAACCGCGCGGCACCGACCTGCTCGCCGGCGTGCCGAGCCTGCCCGTCCTGCTCGCCCGCGAGGGCGCCGACCCGGCCGATGCCGAACTGCGCGCCCTGCTCGCGGCCGGTCCCGTGCCCGCCGCCGACGTGCCGCGCGCACTGGAACTGTTCGAGCGCTCCGACGCGCTCGCCGAGACCGAGGCCGTGATGCACCGCCGCCTCGACCGGGCCCGGACCGCGCTGGACACCCTGCCCGACCTCCCGGCCCGGCGCGCCCTCCTCGCCCTGTGCGAGCACCTGGCCCTCCGCTAGCCCTCCGCCCCCGCTGACGCGGGCGTACCCAAGGAGCCCCCCTCATGACCATGGCCGCCCGGGTCGCCGAACTCGACCTGATCCGCCGGGACGTCCGGCACGGGCCGAGCGAGAAGGCCACCGAGGCCCAGCACGCGAAGGGCAAGCTGACCGCCCGCGAGCGCATCGACCTGCTCCTGGACGAGGGCTCCTTCCACGAGGTCGAGCCGCTGCGCCGGCACCGCGCCACGGGTTTCGGCCTGGAGGCCAGGCGCCCGTACACGGACGGCGTGATCACCGGCTGGGGCACCGTCCACGGCCGGACGGTCTTCGTCTACGCGCACGACTTCCGGATCTTCGGCGGCGCCCTGGGCGAGGCCCACGCGCAGAAGATCCACAAGATCATGGACATGGCCCTGGCCGCGGGCGCGCCGCTCGTCTCGCTCAACGACGGCGCCGGCGCCCGCATCCAGGAGGGCGTGACCGCCCTCGCCGGCTACGGCGGCATCTTCCAGCGCAACACCCGGGCGAGCGGCGTCATCCCGCAGATCTCGGTGATGCTCGGACCGTGCGCGGGCGGCGCGGCGTACTCGCCCGCGCTGACCGACTTCGTCTTCATGGTCCGCGAGACCTCGCAGATGTTCATCACCGGCCCGGACGTCGTCCGCGCCGTCACCGGCGAGGAGATCACCCAGAACGGCCTCGGCGGCGCCGACGTCCACGCCGGCACCAGCGGCGTCGCGCACTTCGCGTACGACGACGAGGAGACCTGCCTCGCCGAGGTCCGCTACCTGCTCTCCCTGCTGCCGCAGAACAACCGCGAGACCCCGCCCGCCACGCCCGCCGGCGACCCGGCCGAGCGGCGCAACGACCGCCTGCTGGAGCTCGTCCCCGTCGACGGCAACCGCCCGTACGACATGCGCGCGGTGATCGAGGAGCTCGTCGACGACGGCGAGCACATGGAGGTCCACGAGCGGTGGGCCACCAACGTCATCACGACCCTGGCCCGGCTCGGCGGCCAGGTGGTCGGCATCGTCGCGAGCCAGCCGCTGCGGCTGGCCGGCGTCCTCGACATCAGCGCGAGCGAGAAGGCCGCCCGCTTCGTCCAGCTCTGCGACGCCTTCTCGATCCCGCTGGTCACCCTGGTCGACGTGCCCGGCTTCCTGCCCGGCGTCGACCAGGAGCACGGCGGCGTCATCCGGCACGGCGCCAAGCTGCTGTACGCCTACTGCAACGCCACCGTCCCGCGCATCTCGCTGATCCTGCGCAAGGCGTACGGCGGCGCCTACATCGTCATGGACTCCCAGTCGATCGGCGCCGACCTCACCTACGCCTGGCCCTCGAACGAGATCGCCGTCATGGGGGCCGAGGGGGCGGCCAACGTCGTCTTCCGGCGCCGGATCGCCGACTCCGACGACCCGGTGACGATGCGCCGGCAGCTCGTCAAGGAGTACCGGGCCGAGCTGATGCACCCGTACTACGCGGCCGAACGCGGCCTGATCGACGACGTGATCGATCCCGCCGAAACCCGCGCCACCCTGATCCACGCCCTCGCCATGCTGCGGACCAAGCACGCCGTCGGACCGGCCCGCAAGCACGGCAACCCCCCGGTGTAAGCGAAGGAGTGAGCGTCATGCCCGGCGAGACCGCGTCCGTGCTCGAAGGCCCGCTCGGGCCCGCCCTGTTCCGGGTCATCAGCGGCAGCCCCACCGCGGAGGAGCTCGCCGCGATCGCCGTCCTGCTGAGCACCCGCGCCGCCGCGCGGGACCCCGCCGACCCGGCCCCGGCCGCCCGTTGGGAGGCGGGCGGCGTGCTCCCGCCCGCCTCCTGGGCCGCGCACCGCTGAACGCTGGCAGCTTGCTGCCGTCCGCGTTGCGGCCCCGCACCGACGACCTGTAACTCAGAGTGAAGAGGTCGGGGCCATTCCGGATGTGGCGGCGGCCGAGTGGAGGAGGGCAGCCGTGCTTCAGGTGGTGTTCCGGATCCTGGGGCCGCTGGACATCAGCGCCGACGGACGGCCGGTCGCCCTCCAGGGCGCCCGCCAGCGCACCGTGATGTCCATGCTGCTGCTCGCGCCCGGCCGGGTGGTCTCCGTCGACACCCTGGCCGACGCGGTCTGGAACGGCAGCCCGCCCGCCACCGCCCGCAACCAGATCGCCATCTGCGTCTCCGGCCTGCGCAAGACCCTCAAGACCGCCATCGGCATCGACGACCTGATCGTCACCAGCCACCCCGGCTACCTGCTGCACCCCGGCGAACACCGCATCGACGCCGTCGAGTTCGAGGAGCGCGCCGCCGAGGGCCGGGAGGCCGCCCGGCGCGGGCGCGCCGAGGAGGCCCGCGCCCACTACGAGGACGCCCTCGCGATGTGGCGCGGCCCCGCCCTGGCCGGCATCACCGCCGACGCCGTCGAGGCCGAGGCCGCCCGGCTGTCCGAACTGCGGCTGGACGTCCACGAGCAGCTCAGCGCGCTGCGCCTGGAGCTCGGCGAGCACCGCGAACTCATCGGCGACCTCACCGCGTTCGTCCGCGAGCACCCGCTGCGCGAGCAGTCCCTGGCGCACCTGATGCTCGCCCACTACCGGGCCGGCCGGCGCGCCGAGGCCCTGGAGGCCTACCGCGACGGCGCCCGGCTGCTCGCCGACGAGCTCGGCATCGACCCCGGGCCGACGCTCCAGGAACTGCACGAGGACATCCTCAACGACGCCCCCGAACTCACCCTGCCCACGACGCCCGCGGCGGCGCCGGCCCTGGCCGTGCCCGCCCACCTGCCGCCGGTGCCCGCCGCGTTCACCGGCCGCCACCAGGAACTCGCCGCGCTGGACCGGCTGCTGGAGCACCAGGGCGGCGCTTCGCTGCCGGTCGGCTCGATCATCGGCACCGGCGGCGTCGGCAAGACCGCGCTCGCCGTCCACTGGTCCCACCAGGTCGCCGCGCGCTTCCCGGACGGCCAGCTCTTCGCCGACCTGCGCGGCTACGACGAGGAGGAGGAGCCGCGCCGCCCGTCCGCCGTCCTCGACCGCTTCCTGCGCGCCCTCGGCGTGCCGGGGCCGCAGGTCCCGGCCGACCCGACCGAGCGCACCGCGCTGTTCCGCAGCGTCCTGTACGACCGGCGGGTGCTGATCGTGCTCGACAACGCCCGCTCCTTCGAGCAGATCCGCCCGCTGCTGCCCGGCAGTTCGACCTGCTGCGTGCTCGTCACCAGCCGCGACAGCCTGAGCAGCCGGCTCGCCGGCGACTACGCGCTCGTCCCGCTGCACCTGCCCTCGCTCGGCGAGGACGAGGCCGTCGCGCTGCTGTCCCGGGTGGCCGGCGCCGAGCGCTTCGCCGCCGACCCGGCCGGCGCGGCCCGGCTCAGCGAACTGTGCGACCGCCTGCCGCTCGCGCTGCGGATCGCCGCCGCCCGCCTGGCCGCCAAACCGCACTGGACGGTGCGCACCCTCGTCGCCCGGCTGGAGGACCAGCGCCGGCGGCTGGACGAACTCAGCCTGGACGCCCGCGGCGTGCGGGCCGGCTTCCGGCTCAGCTACCGCGACCTGCCGGCCGGGGCGGCCCGGATGTTCCGGCTGCTCGGCTCGCTCAACGTCACCGAGTTCTCGGCCTGGGCCGGCGCCGCCGTGCTCGACATCGACCCGGTCGACGCCGAGGACCTCATCGAGCAGCTCGTCGACGCCCAGCTGCTGGAGCCGCTCAGCGCCAGCGCGGGCCACGTCCGCTACCGCTTCCAGGACCTCCTCCGCCTCTTCGCTCGCGAGTGCGCGCTTGCCGAGGACGGAGAAGGTGACCTGAGGCAGGCCCTGCGGCGGGCCTGCGCGGTGTGGCTGGGCCTCGCCAAGGAGGCCCACCGCCGGGTCTACGGGGGCGACTTCACCGTGGTGCCGGGCACCGCCCCGCTGCACCCGCTGCCCCGCCACCTCACCGACGACCTGGTCGAGGACCCGATGGAGTGGTTCGAGGCCGAGCGCGCCGCGATCAACGGACTGATCCAGCAGGCCGCCCGCGACGACGAGTCCGGCTACGCCTGGGACCTGGTGATGACCACCGTCACCCTCTACCAGAACCGCAACTACCTGGAGGACTGGCGCGAGGGCGCCGAAGCCGCGCTCGCCACCGCCCACCGCACCGGCGACGCCCTCGCCGAGGCGGCGATGCTGCACTCGCTCGGCACCCTGGAGATCGTCCAGTACGAGCACGACAGCGCCTACCGGCGGCTCGGCCTGGCCCTGCGCCTGTTCGAGGAGCAGGGCCAGGACCAGGGCCGCGCCCTGGTCCTGCGCAACCTGGCGCTGTGCGAACGCCAGCGCGGCGACCTGGACCGGGCCGTGGAGACCGGCCGCCGCTCCCTGGAGATCTTCCGCAGGGGCGGTGACCGCTACGCCGAGGCCCATGTGCTGGGCCTGCTGGCGCAGATCGAGCTGGAGCGCGGGGACGCGCAGGCGAGCCTGGTGCTGTCGTCGGAGGCGGTGGCGCGCAGCCGGGGGCTCGGCACCGTGCGGGGCGAGGCGCAGAGCACCGTCCGGCTGGCGGAGGCGCTGATCCGCGCGGGCGACGGGGTCCGGGCCGAGGAGGCCTGCCGGCGCGCGCTGGAGCTGGTGCTCGGCAGCGGGGACCGGCGCGGCGAGACGCACGTGCTGAGGGCGCTGGGCGAGGCCCTGTGGTGCCAGGGCCGGGGCGAGGAGGCGGAGCCGGTGCTGCGCAGCGCGCTCCAGGCCGCGGAGGCGGTGCCGGACACGTTCCTCCAGGCCAGGGCGGGTGCGGTGCTGGGCTGCGTGCAGGCGCTGCGCGGGGACCGCGACGGCGCGGTGGCGATGCTGCGGGCCGCGTCGGGCCTCTTCGCCGAGGTCGGCGCGGGCGGCTGGTCGGAGCGGATCGACCGGCTCATGGTGGCGATCGCGGACGGCGGACCGGTCGACTCGGGGCGGCTGTTCGAACTCGTGCAGCCCTGACGGTCCGGGCGCTCGGCGGGATCAGGTCCACGGGTCATCCTTCTTCAGGGTGTAGCCGACCGGGTGGGTGCTGATGGCGGCGGCCTGCACCGAGGCGTTCGAGGAGTCCGCCGCGACCGCGCTGCCCTGGCCGGCCGCCACCCCGCCGACCGCGACGAGGAGCACGGCCGCGCTCGCCGCGAGCCTGCCGAGCGGAGCGACCACCGCGGTGTGCGCGGTCTTGCGGGCGGAGAGAAGAGCGCTGTTCACGGTGGCCTCCAGGACCTCTCGTTCGTCCGCCTGACCCGGTGTCCTGCGGTACGACACGAACGCTACGGAGACCGCGTTTTGGGGCGCTTTCAAAGCGCTTTCGATCCGTCGAAATCGATCCGAGAGCGACCGAACAGCCGGATACAACCGCAGGTCAATAGCGTTTCGCCCAGGTCGGCCCGCGGGCGTTCGCGGGCCCTGGACGGTCGGGGGCCGGCATGGACTTCACGCTTCTCGGGCCGGTGTCGGCCGCGGTCGACGGCCGCATGGTCGAGCTCGACGGCGCCAAGCAGCGCACCGCGCTGGCCGCCCTGCTGCTCGCCCGCGGCCGCGTCGTCCCCGACGAGCGGCTCACCACCCTGCTGTGGGGCTGGGAGCCGCCCGCGACCAGCACCAACCAGCTCTACACCTACGTCTCCCGGCTGCGCACCCGGCTCGGTGCCGGCCACGGCCTGCACCGCCACGGCGCCGGCTACCGGATGGACACCGACGGCACCACCGTCGACTGGGACCGCTTCCGCGAACTCGCCGACGCCGGCCGCGCCGACCTGCGGGCCGCCCGCTACGCCGAGGCCGAACGCCGCCTCGCCGACGCGCTCGCGCTCTGGCGCGGCCCGGCCCTCGCCGACGTCACCGAGCACCTGGCCGCCGCCGAGGGCCCCCGGCTGGCCGAGGCCCACCTCGCCGCCGTCGAGCAGCACGCCGAGGCCGCCCTGGCGCTCGGCCGGCACGACGAACTGCTGCCCGGCCTCACCCGGCACGTCACCGGCCACCCCGTCCGGGAGCGGGCCCGCGCCCAGCTGATGACGGCGCTGTTCCGGGCCGGACGGCAGGCGGACGCGCTCGCCCAGTACGAGGAGGCGCGGCGGCTGCTCGCCGACGAGCTCGGCATCGACCCCGGCCCCGAACTGCGGGCCCTGCACCAGGAGATCCTCACCGGCACCCTGGCCGGACCGGCCGCGCCCGAGCGGGCGGCCGTCGCCGTCGCCCCGGCCGCGCCCGCCGAAAAGCCCGTCGCCGCCGGACCCGCCGCGGAGCCGACCGCCGAACCCGTCGCGGAGCGGGCCACGGAACCCGTCGGTGAGCCGACCGCCGAGCCCGTCGCCCGCCCGGCGCTGCTCCCCGCCGCGCCCCGCGACTTCACCGGCCGCGAGACCGAACTCCGGCTCGTCCTCGACGCGTTGCACGACGGAAGGGACGTCACCGTCACCGGCGCCCCCGGCACCGGCAAGTCCGCCCTCGCCCTGTACGCCGCCGAACACGCCCGCGACGCCTTCCCCGACGGCCAGCTCCACGCCGACCTGCGCGACGCCGACGGCACCCCGCGCAGCCCCCGGCAGGTCCTCGGCTGGTTCCTGCGCGCCCTCGGCACCGCGCCCGCCCACGTCCCCGACGGCCTCGACGAACGCGCCCAGCGCTACCGCACCCTGCTGGCCGGCCGCCGGATGCTCGTCCTGCTCGACAATGCCGCCGACGACGCCCAGGTCCGCCCGCTGCTGCCCGGCGGCGGCGCCACCCGCACCCTGGTCACCGGCCTGCGCCCGGACCTCGCCGCCCTGGAGGGCGCCCGGCTGGTGCGGCTCGGCCCGATGAGCCCCGCCGAGGCCGCCCGCCTGCTCGCCTCGATCGCCGGCCCCGAACGCCTCGCCGCCGACCCGGAGTCCACCGCCCGGATCGCCGAGTACTGCGACCGCCTCCCGCTCGCCCTGCGGATCGCCGCCGCCCGCCTCGCCGACCGCCCGCACTGGCGCCCGGCCCGGCTCGCCGACCGGCTGGCGCCCGCCGAACGCCGGCTCGGCGAACTGCGCATCGGCAGCCTGGACATCACCACCGCGCTGCGCCCCGCCCTGGCCGCGCTCGACGCCCCGGCCGCGCACGCCCTCGCCGTCCTGGCCGCCGCCGGCCTCGCCGCGCTCACCGCGGCGGACGCGGCGGCCCTGCTCGACCTGCCCCTCGACGACGCCGAGGACGTCCTGGAGCGGCTCTGCGACGCCCGGCTCCTGGAGCCCGGCTCCGGCGCCGACCGCCCCGCCCGCTACCGGATGCCGGCCCTCGTCGGCCTCCTCGGCCGGCTCGGCCGCGCCGCCGTCCTGGCGGCCTGACCCCGAGGCTCCCGCCGCCGGGTCAGGCCGCCGGACCAGGCCGCCGGCCCGCCCTCAACCGCACCCACCGGCGTGGCCCTCGTCCAGCCCGTAGGTCGCGATGTACCCGTTCTCCGCGGTGCCCCGCACGGCCAGTTCGCTCAGCGCGTCGACGTAGTCCGCCAGCAGCTCGGCCCACGGCGTCCCCCCGTCCTGCAGCAGCAGGTCCTGGTCCAGGGCCGCGCTGCGCTCGATCTCGGTCAGGACGTCCAGCGGGTGCTCGACCTTCAGTTCCTCGAACATCGTTCCCTCGTTTCCGTTCCGTCGGTGGCGTCGGGCCGTCCCCGGCCCCGCACCAACAGACTGGAACCGCCGTCTGTACCCGCCCTCCGCTCCGTCTTGCAGCACCGGTACAGATCCCCGATAGGCCCGCCATACACGGCCGTTGGACGCTCCCGCCATGACCCTCGACGCCCGCACGCCCGCCCCCGTCGACCGCATCGTCATCGCGGGCGGCACGCTCACCGCCTGGATCGCCGCGGCCCGGCTGGCCTCCGCCTTCCGGGACACCGTCCGCGTGACGGTCGTCGAGACCGCCGAACGCCCCACCGCGCAGGTCACCGCGCTCGCCCCCGCCTTCCGGCGCGACCTCCTCAACCGGCTCGGCACCCCCGAGAGCACGTGGCTGCGCGCCTGCTGCGCCTCCTTCAACGCGGCCACCCGGTACCGGGGCTGGCGCCCCGACCCGGTCTACCTGCCCGACCCCGGCGCCACCCCCAGCTGCGAGGGCTTCCCGCTCACCGACTTCTGGCAGCTGCGCCGCAGCACCGGCCACACCCTGGAACCCGTCGACCACGCGTGCTTCGTCACCCCGCCGCTGCTCGACGCCCGGAAGTCACCGCGCTGGCTCGACGGCCGCACCGCCTTCCCCCACGGCTGGCACGCCGACACCGCGATGCTCACCCACTTCCTGCGCCGCACCGCCGTCCAGACCTGCGGGGTACGGCTGCACAGCGCGGAGATCCTCGGCGCCGAACGCGACCCGGCAGGCCTGGTCACCGCGCTGCACACGACCCGCGGCCGCGAGGAGGCCGACCTCTTCCTCGACTGCACCGGCCGCGCCGCCCGCCTGCTCACCGGCATCCTCGGCGAACCGTTCCGGCCCGCCGCCGACGGCCTCGTCGCCGACACGCTCGCCACCGTCACGCTCCCCCACGACAGCGCCCGCCACGGCGTCGCGCCCTACACCGCCGTCACGACCCGCCCCGAGGGCCACACCTGGCACCGCACCCTCCTCGGTCGCCGCACCACCGGCCTCGCCTACGCGAGCGGGCGCACCGGCGCCGCCGAGGCCGAACGGATCCTCGGCGCCCCGGCCGGCGCCGTCGTCACCCACACCGCCACCCCCGCGGGCCGGCTGCGCCGCAGCTGGGTCGGGAACTGCCTGGCCCTCGGCACCGCCGCCGCCAGTGCCGACCCCCTGGACGAGGACCACGCCGACACCCTCGCCCTGCTCGACCGGCTGGTGCGCGACCTCCCCTCCCGCGACGGCCGCACGACCCCGGCCGCCCGCTTCGACGCCACCGCCGCCGCCCTGCACGAGCAGGCCCTCGACCTCGCCCGGCTCCGCCGGCTCACCTCCCCCTACGCACCGCCCGTCCCGGCCCCCGACCACCTGCGCCAGGTCCTCGACGCCCACGCCGCCGGCCTCGCCCCCACCCCCGACGAGCTCCCGCTGCGCGCCCTCCTCACCGCCCTCACCCCGCACACCGCCGCCCCGCCCCCGTCCCTCGCCCACCACCCGCACGCGATCCGCACCGCCGACGACGCGTTCACCCGCATCAAGCGCCACCAGCGCACCCTGCTGGAGACCCTCCCCGACACCCACACCTACCTGACCGCCGCCGGCTCCCTCCCCACACCGGCCCTCGCCTGACGCCGTCTCCCCCTCTCCCCCAATCCCCCACAGCTCCCGTCCCCCTTCCCCCCATCTCCTCCTCCCGCCCCGAAGCCCCCGCCTCTTCCCCCCACCGACGGGGTGTGCTTCGGCCCGACGCATGCCTTATGTTGCACAGGCAAGACACGGGGGAGACGGCGGGCGGCGAATGGCACGGGACTACGACAGTCAGCTGCTGGAGTCGGTGGCGGTGCGTCGGCGCAGGATGCGCGACGCGCTGCTCTTCGGCGCGCAGCGGGTGCGGCGGACGGCCGACGAACGGTTCGGGAAGGTGTTCACGGGGATCGCGATCGCGGCCGTGCTGTGCGCCGGCTGCGTCGGGTGGTCGTTCCTGCAGACCACGCTGGCCAAGCAGAAGGCCGACCAGCAGAAGCAGCAGCAGCAGTTCCAGGTGCCCCACGACTCGCCGGACCCGTCGCGCCCGCCCACGCCGTCGGTGTCCCCGTCGGCGACCCACGCGGTGACCCCGCAGTCGGCGCCGAAGGCCGGGCCGCAGTCGACGCAGCAGGCCGCACCGACAAAGGCCGCGAAGTCCCCCGAACCGGCCCATTCGTAGAAGCATCGGCCCGAGAGGTCGCAAAGGTCGCGATGATAGGTTCCCGCAAGTGGTGAGCACAGCAACGACTTCCCCGGCCCGTCTCAGCAGGGTGACCCTGATCGGGGAGCGGCGCCGGGCCGACGTGGTCCTGCCCTCCGACACACCGATCGGCATGTTGCTCCCGGACGTGCTGCAGCTGCTCGACGACCGGGCCGCGAACCGCCCGATGACCCGCCAGCTGGTGACCCCGGACGGCTCGGCGCTGCCGCACGACAGCACCCTGGACTCCGCGGGCGTGGCCGACGGCGCCGTCCTGCGGCTGGTCCGCGCGCACTCCGCCCCGCCCGCCCCGGTCGTGCACGACGTCGTCGACCTCGTCTCCGACGACCTGGACCTGCGCGCCTGGCGCTGGCGCCCGGCCGCGCGCCGGGGCAGCGCCGGGGTCGCGACGGTGGCGTTCGCCGTGACGGCCGCCGTGCTGGCCCGGCACGAGTTCCCGCTGGCCCCGCTGGCCGGCGGACTGCTCGCGGTGGCCGCCGTGCTGCTGGCCGCCGGCGCGCTGGTGTCGAAGATCGGGGAGGGCAACCGGGGCCTGGCCACGGCGCTGCTGCTGGCCTCGGGCGGGCTCGGCATCCTCGGCGCGTGGACCGCGGCGGACGCCTACCACTGGGGGCCGCCGGTGCGGCTGGCCGCGGTGGCGGGCGCGCTCGCCGTGACCGTCGTCATGCTCGGCTTCTTCTCGCCGCTCGGCCGCGGCGGCCTGATCGGCGCCGGCGCCCTCACCGTGATCACCGCGGTGTGGGAGGCGGTGGCCGCCGTCCACACCGAACCGGCCCGGGTGGGCGCCCTGATGGCGCTGTTCTCGGTGGTGCTGCTCGGCGTCCTGCCGCGGCTCGCCCTGATGGCCTCGGGCCTGACCGCGCTGGACGACCGCCGCTCGGCCGGCGCGTCGGTCAGCCGGCACTCGGTGGGCACCGCGCTCGCGGCGACGCACCGCGGCCTCGCGCTCGCCACGATCGCGACCGCCACGTCGGCCGCCGCCGCGGGCTGGCTGCTGACGCTGGCCGCGAAGCCGACGGCCTGGACGGTGGTGCTACCGTCGCTCGTCGCCGTGGTGCTGCTGTCCCGGGCACGGGCGTTCCCGCTGGTCGCCGAGGTCGTGGCGCTGCTCGCCGCGGCCGCGGTGCTCACGGTGCGCCTGGTGGTGCTGTGGGTCGGGCACGGCGGCGGGGCAGGGGCACTGGCCGTGCTGTGCGTCGCGGCGGTGCTGCCGCTGGTCGCGCTGGCGGTGCAGCCGCCGGAGCACACCCAGGTGCGGCTGCGCCGGGTGGCCGACCTGGTGGAGTCGATCGGCATGGTGGGGCTGTTCCCGCTGGCCGTCGGGGTGTTCGGGGTGTACGGGCAACTGCTCAGCAAGTTCTGAGCCACCCGTCAGCAGGTCGGATCTGGAGGGGCAGAGGAAGTCATGTCGAACGGGGAGAACTGGCAGGGCGACGTCCTGCGCGATCTGCGGGCCCAGCTCGACGGTTCCGCGTGGGGCCCACCGCCGGCCGACGGGGCCCGGCCCGCGCCCGCGGGACCGCCGCAGGACCGGGTGCCGTACGACCAGGCGCCGCCGCAGGACCCCGCCGCGCAGCAGTACCAGCCGCCGCAGGGCCGACAGCCGTACCCGCAGCAGCCGTACGAGCAGCAGCCGCAGGTGACGACCCAGCGGACGCCGGAGTCCCGCCCCACCGTCGACGGCAGCCTGACCGCGCTCGGCCGCAAGCCGCGCGGCGGCGAGCCGTTCGCCACCCGGGCCGCGCACGCGGTGTGGAAGAACGTCTCCTCCTCCGCCTCCCGCGAGGTCGCCGAGATCACGCGGATCGCCGAGAGCCTCCAGCAGCCGGTGACCACCGGCCGCCAGATCGCCGTCACCTCGATCCGCGGCGGCGCCGGCAAGTCGACGGTCGCCGCCCTGCTCGGCACCACCTACGCCCACTACCGCCAGGACCCGGTCCTGTTCGTCGAGGCCGACACCGCGCTCGGCTCGCTGCCGATCCGGCTGGGCACCGAGACGCTCCGCTGGACCGCCAGCGACCTCGCCGAGATCGTCAAGCCGCAGATGTCGCTGCTGGACATCACCGGCTACCTGGTCCAGCTGCAGAACAACTCCTGGCTCCTGCCGGGCAGTCAGGGCCAGATCGGCGCGATGCTCGACGCCCGCGGCTACCAGCGCGTCATGGTCGCGCTGCGCCGCTACTTCGGCGTCACCGTCGTCGACTGCCAGACGCTGCCCGACGAGGTCGCCCGCGTCGCGCTCTCCGCCGCCCAGGCCCGGGTCATCACCACCCCGGCCACCCTGGACGGCATCGCCAGCACCCACGCCGTCCTGCAGTGGATGCGCGCCCTGCCCGCGCACGTCATCGCCGGGACGGTCGTCGTCGTCACCGAACTGACCCCCCACGCGGGCGTCGACGTCGAGGCGGCCGTGCGCACCCTGCGCACCACCGGCACGGCCGTCCACGTGCTCCCGTACGACCGCCACCTCGCGGCCGGCGGCGTCATCCGGACCGACCTGCTCGCCCGCGCCACCCGGAGCACCGCCACCCGGCTCGCCGCCGACGTCTTCCAGCTCTCCCAGAAGCGCCACTGACGATGAGTACCCGACTGATCCACCGCCCGGCCCGGACGGTCCGTCCGCCGGCCGCCCCCGAGGCCCGCACCATCGAGGCCCCGCCCAACCTGCCCGAGGGCAAGGCCGGCAACATCGCGATGTCGCTGCTGCCGATGGCCGGCGTCATGTCCTCGGTCATCATGATGACCGTCGTCCGCAACAGCCAGTTCGCGGGACTCGGCGCCATCATCCTGCTGGTCACCGTCCTGGGCTCGGTCGGCCTGCTGTTCTCCCAGCGCGGCAAGGCCCAGCGCACCCGCCGCACCCAGCGCGAGGCCTACCTCACCTACCTGGAGGACCTGCGCGAGGAGCTCGCCGCCGAGGAGCGCGCCCGCGGCGACCACGCCGACGTGCTCAACCCGCCGCCCGGCGCCCTGTACGACATCGTCCGCGACCCGGCCCGGCTGTGGGAGCGCCGCCGCGTCGACGGCGACTTCCTGCGGGTCCGCGTCGGCACCGGCGAGATGCCCGTGCGCGACCTGCGGATCGGCCAGCAGGCCTCCTCCGCGATGACCCCGCCCGACCGCTTCATGCTCAACGAGGCCTCGGCGCTCACCACCCGCTTCCGCACCGGCACCGAACTCCCGCTCACCGTCCCGCTCGACCGCGTCGGCGACGTCAGCGTCATCGGCCCGCGCGAGGACTGCCTGCGGGTCGCCCGCGCCCTGCTCACCCAGAGCGCCGCCCTGCACGCGCCCGACGACGTCGCCGTCGCCCTGGCCGTGCCCGGCGAGCGCCTCCCCGACTGGGAGTGGGCCAAGTGGCTCCCCCACCTGCTCGACACCGACCAGTACGACGGCCCGGTCGCCGCCCGCCGCATCGCCCCCTCGATGCCGCAACTGGCCCGCCAGATCGGCGCCGAACTGCGCCGCCGCGCCTCCTACGCGACCGAGGTCCGCCGCGGCCTGTCCGGCTCCGACGCGCTGTCGATGACCTCCCGGCTGCTCGTCGTGGCCGACGGGCACGGCGAGGACGCCGTCGACCTGCCGCGCCCGGACGACGCGGTCGGCCTGCGCGAGATGGGCGTCACCGTCCTGCACCTGCTGGAACGGCGCGTCCAGGAACCCGGCCAGATCGGCGTGCGGATCACGGTCGAGGGCGACCAGGTGCTCATCGAGGACCTCCGCCAGGAGCAGCCGATCAGCGCCCACGGCACCGTGGACGAGGTCGGCCCCTCCTTCGCCGAGGGCCTGGCCCGGATGCTCGCCCCGCTGCGGCTGTCCGCCGAGTCGCTCGGCGACGCCCCGCTGAGCGGCCCGGTCGAGTTCGCCGGCCTGCTCGGCATCGACGACGTCGCCCACCTCGACCTCGCCCGGCTGTGGGCCCCGCGCGGCGAACGCGCCTTCCTGCGGGTGCCGATCGGCATCAGCGACGGCCACGAGCCGGTGCTGCTCGACCTCAAGGAGTCCTCCGAGCTGGGCATGGGCCCGCACGGCCTGTGCGTCGGCGCCACCGGCTCCGGCAAGTCCGAGCTGCTGCGCAGCCTGGTGCTCGCCCTGGTGGCCACCCACCCGCCGGAGGACCTCTCGCTCGTCCTCGTCGACTACAAGGGCGGCGCGACCTTCGCCCCGTTCGCGAACCTGCCGCACGTCGCCGGCGTGATCACCAACCTGGAGAACCAGGCCGGCCTGGTCGAGCGCGTGCACGCCTCGCTCGCCGGCGAGGTCAAGCGCCGCCAGCAGGTCCTCAAGGACGCCGGGAACGTCGCCGACATCGGCTCCTACGCCGCCCTGCGGGCCGAGCGCCGGCCCGACCTCGAACCGCTGCCGCACCTGTTCGTCGTCATCGACGAGTTCGGCGAACTCCTCACCGCCAAGCCGGACTTCATCGACCTCTTCCTGTCCATCGGCCGGATCGGCCGCTCCATCGGCGTGCACCTGCTGCTCTCCAGCCAGCGCATCGAGGGCGGCAGCCTGCGCGGCCTGGACACCTACCTGTCCTACCGGCTCGGCCTGCGCACCTTCTCCGCCGACGAGTCCCGCACGGTCCTCGACACCACCGACGCCTTCCACCTGCCCCCGCTGCCCGGCTTCGGCTACCTCAAGGTCGACACCAGCCACTACGAGCGGTTCAAGGCCAGCTACGTCTCCGGCGCCTACCGCGGCCCGGTCCAGCGCGGGGACGAGGACGCCGGCCCGCTCGCCCTGGAGTACGGCGCCTTCAACACCCCGGCCAAGGCCGAGGACCAGGACGGCCCCGAGCCGGCCGCCCGCCGCCGCACCACCGGCCCGACCGAACTCGGCGTCGTCGTCGGCCAGCTGGAGAACGCCGCACCCCCGGTCCGGCGGATCTGGCTGCCGCCGCTGCCCGCCGCGATCGCGCTCGACAGCGTCGCCGGCCCGCTCGACGTCGGCCCGCGCGGCATGCAGCTCACCGGCCGGCGCGGACGCCTCCAGGTGCCGCTCGGCCTGCTCGACGACCCCACCCGGCAGTGGCAGGGCAACTGGGTCCTGGACCTGACCGTCGCCGGCGGCCACGTCGCCTTCATCGGCGGCCCGCAGTCCGGCAAGACCACCCTGCTGCGCACCCTGGTCCTGTCGCTCGCGCTCACCCACACCCCGCAGGAGGTCGGCGTCTACGGCCTCGACCTGGTCGGCGGCGGCCTCCAGGCGTTGGCCGGCCTGCCGCACGTCGGCGGCATCGCGGGCCGGGCCGACCGCGAGCGCGCGGCCCGTACGGTCGAGGAGGTCCGGGCGATGCTCACCGCCCGCGAGGACCTCTTCCGCGACCACAACATCGACTCCGTCGACCAGCTGCGCAGCCTGCACGCCGCGGGCCGGCTGCCGGAGCTCGCCTCCGCCGAGATCGTCCTGGTCATCGACGGCTTCGGCGCGCTGCGCGACGACTTCGAGGAGCTGGACGACGCCGTCCTCGACATCCTCAAGCGCGGCGGCGGCTACGGCATCCACGTCGTGGCGGGCATGCTCCGCTGGAACGACGTGCGGATCGCCGCCCAGTCGAACTTCGGCACCCGGGCCGAGCTGCGGCTCAACGACCCAAGCGAATCCAGCATCGAGCGCAAGCTCTCCGAGACCCTCTCCGCCGACGAGCCCGGCCGCGTCCTGACCGACGGGCGGCTGTTCGCCCAGGTCGCGCTGCCCCGGATCGACGGCCTCGCCGACAACGGCGAGCTCGGCACCGTCCTGGAGCAGAGCGCCAGGACCGTCCGCGCCACCTGGACCGGCGAGCTCGCCCAGCCGGTCCGCGTGCTGCCGCACGTCCTGGAGCCGCACCTGCTGCCCGGCCCGGTCGCCGAGCCGCGGCGGGTGCCGATCGGCCTGGACCAGGCGGCGCTCGCACCCGTCCTGCTCGACCTGTTCCACCACGACCAGCACCTGCTGGTCCTCGGCGACAGCGAGTGCGGCAAGTCCAACCTGCTGAAGACCGTCGCCGGCGGGCTGATCGAGCGGCACGGCGAGGACGAGATCGTGTTCGCCGTGATGGACCCGCGCCGCAGCCTGCGCGGCGTGATCCCCGAGGAGTACAACGGCGGCTACGCCTACAACGCCCGGATGTGCGCCGGCCTCGCCGCCGCCGTCGCGGGCGAGCTGGAGAAGCGGCTGCCGGACGAGAACGCGCCGCTGGAGGACCTGGAGCCGGGCCGCTGGCGCGGCGGCGGCCCGCGGATCGTGGTGCTCGTCGACGACTACGACGTCCTCACCACCGCCGGCCAGAGCCCGCTCGCGCCGTTCCTGCCGTACCTGCCCTCCGCCGCCGACATCGGACTGCACTTCGTCGTGACCCGCCGCGTCGCGGGCGCCTCGCGCGGCATGTACGAGCCGCTCGTGCAGGGCCTGCGCGAGTCCGGCGCCTCGGCGCTGGTGATGACCGGCGACCGCGGCGAGGGGCAGCTGTTCCCCGGCGTGTACGCCGCGCTGCAGCCCGCCGGGCGCGGCGTCATCGTCCGCCGGGGCCAGCCGAACCGGCTGGTCCAGACCGTGTACACGCCCGAGTAACCGAAGGACTCGACGACATGACCAAGGACGTCATCGCCCTCACCCCGCGGATGCCGGACGCCTGGACGGTGCTCGCCGGCCTCCTCTCCGGCGGCCCCGACAAGCTCCTGGACACGACGGGCGAGGGCGCGGTCGTCCAGCTCCTCGACGAGCAGGCCCGGCCGCTGGTCTCGGTCGAGGCGCCGCTGCTGGTGCAGGTCCCGGGCGAGGCCGAGCGGCTGCTGGGCGCGACCCCGCCGCGCGTGCCGTACTGGTGGACCGAGGCCCGCGCCACCACCGGCGTGCCGGACGCCGAGAAGCTCGCCGGCACCTTCGCGGCCCGCGTCGCCCACCTCGCCGACGGCACCGCGTGGCCGCGGGAGGCGACCCGCTCGCTGGCCGTCGTCGACACCGCCGGGATCACCGCCGCGCCCACCCCGGCCGCCGCGCAGCCCGCCGTCGACGTGCTGACCGAGAAGGTCGCCGTGGTCATCATGGACCGCCCGGTGGTCGCCATGACCGCCTGGCTCTCCGACGCCTTCCGGGCCGCCGCCGAGTCCAACCGCGGCCTGCAGATCGTCACCCCGGCCGGCACCACGCTGTCCCCCGCCGTCCGCGGCAACCTGCCCGGCTGGCCGTCCCGCTGGGTCGTCCAGGACGAGCGGGACGGCTACTACGACGGCCTCACCGGCGCCGTCCTGCGCTGGCAGGAGGGCATGTTCGCCACCGTGGTGAACCCGGAGGGCACCGAGGACGACCCGCGCACCCCGGTCGCCGCCTCCTACCAGGACGTCTCCGCCACCGGCGACCTCCAGCTGGCCGTCACCTTCCGCACCGCCCACCCGGCCGCCGCCCGCCTCGTCCTCGGCGGCGCCCTGGAGACCGTCTGGCGCGAACTGACCGGCGAGCCGCCGGCCGGCTGGGGCAGCGCCGAGCCCGCCAACCTGCCGTGGTCCCCGGGCCGGCTCACCGACCTCGCCTACTCCCGTGCACCCGAGCCCACCTGGTTCGTCGTCGTCGGCGGCCCCGAACGCCCCGGCCTGGCCACGCTGAAGGTCACCCGCACCAAGTCCGGCGTCGAGGAGGAGGTGACCCTCGCCTTCGGCTACGGGCCCGGCGAGGAGCCGCCGCTGGACGTCCTGCCGCGGATGGCCGAGGCACTGGTGACCCGCCACCGGCTCAAGTCGATGCTGCTCCAGCTGCGCCGCGCCCGCCGCGACCTGGCGGTGCCCGCGTACTTCGAGGGCCCCGGCGTGCCGCTGGCCTTCGTGCTCGGCGCGGAGGAGGTCCGGGCCGTCCCGGACGACCGCGCCCGCCGGACGCCGCTGTCGGCGGAGCCTGTCAGACTGGGTCCGAAGGCCCGGCCGGCCTATTACTACCCGATGCCCGGGGATCCGTCCGACCTCTCCGGGTGGACGGAATTCGAGCGTCTGGTGCGGCATTTGAAGGGTGAGTGAAGGCCTCGGCGGCGACCGGCGGCAACACGCCTGGTGGTGTGTCATACGTTGGTCACAAGCCGGGGGCCGCACCTTGCGGGCGGGATATAGGTTGATAGAAATGGACATACTTACGATTCGTCGAGCGGACGGGGGAGCGGTATGAAGTTCGACATGGGGAACCAGGCGCTGCAGACGCTGATGTCGGGGTCGAAGACCTCGAACCAGGATCTGGGTGCGCTGGTCAAGCAGCTCGTGGCGGCGGCGGAGCCGCTGGAGGGCAAGTTCAACGGTCAGGGCAAGCAGATGTTCGACAGCTTCAAGTCGCGGGCGGACGAGATCGCGAACGCGCTGAACTCGTCGCTGTCGGCGATCCTGGGCGGTCAGTCGGGCATGGAGCAGGCCTTCGGCCAGGGTGACCAGGAGCAGGGCCAGAACGCGAAGACGAACATGACGTCCGCGCGCTTCGACGCGGCGCGCTTCGGCGCCCGCTGACCGCGACCGGGTCGTCGGTTCCTTCTCTGCAGGGTCCTCCACGAGGTCCTCTGCAGGTTCTTCAACGGGTTCTTCATCGGGTTCTTCAACGGGGAGTGTGATCTGTCATGGCCGGTGGCGGGGGTTCGGACCGTCGTTCCTACGACCACGGTGCTTCGTCCGAGGCGCAGCGCAACATCCAGGGCGTGATCGGGCAGCTGGAGCAGGTGATGACCGCGCGTGACGCGCAGGTGAAGGCCGTCATGGGCGACTTCCAGGCCGACGGCGTGTCCGAGGAGTACCACGCCAAGGAACTGCGCTGGAAGAACGTCTCCCAGGAGGTGCGCAACATCATCTCGCTGCTGCGCAAGACGCTCGAGGAGAACGACAGCACCGCACAGCAGACGGTCGCCCGCGCCAAGACCGCGGTCGACAACATCGGCTGACACGGGCCGATCCAGTAGGCACGGACAACGGGGGAGCTCGACATGGCGGGTGACTGGGATATCCAGCCGCAGGGCGTCCAGGGCCAGTTGAAGATCGTCGGCGGACACGCCGGCGACCTCTCGACGGCACTGAACAACCTGGTGACGGACATGCAGGCGGCAGCGCAGGCCGCCGGTACGGCGGTGCCGGGATCGCATGCGACGGTCGAGGTCCAGGGCCCGGTGCCCGTGGGCGCACCCTCGTTGTCGCACGGCGCGATGGGCCCGGTCGCGGCCGCCCTCTCGCAGTACCTGGAAGGCCGGCAGGCCGAGTTGAAGTCGATGTCGGAGCGCATCGAGGCCTGCCTGACCGGCACGGTCAAGGCCGTCAACGAGTACATCGCCGGCGACCTGACCGCCGCGAAGAACGCCCAGGACGCGGCGAAGTCCGTGGACCTCAAGGCGCTCGGCATCCAGCCGGAGGACAAGGGCAAGTGAGCGACGAGAATCCGGTGAACCCGGCCGAGGTGCCGGTCTTCACGGGCAACCTGGGCACTCTCGACGAGAAGGTCAAGTCGATCTCGACGGGCGGGGCGAAGATCGCCTCGACCGCCGGGGACGTGCACACCAGCTTCGGCGCCCTGAGCGCGTTCTACAAGGCGCCCGAGGCCGACCAGCTGTTCGGGACGACGAAGCCGGTGTCCGATCTGGGGCTGAAGCTCAGCCAGGACGTCTGCACGATCTCGGGTGCGCTGGGCCAGTACTCCAAGGACGCGGCGCCGATCAGGGACAGGCTCAAGACCCTGAAGGACGAGGCCATCGCCTTCAAGGCGATGGCCGACAAGAACCACGACTGGCGCCAGGACGAAGACAAGGTCAAGGAGAACAACAACCGGCGCAACGACATCGCCGACGCCTGGACTCAGTTCCAGGGCGTCGAGCGGGACGCCTACGCCAAGATCGTCGCCCTGGTCGGCGGCAAGCCGCTGCGCGTCAACGACGGCTCCAACGCCGACGACATGTACGGCTACAACGCCAAGGACCTCAAGGACTCCAAGGACCTGCCCTGGGGCAGCGCCGTCGACCGCGACATCCCCTGGTGGGACCTGCCGGACCAGGTGATCGAGTTCGGCAAGGGCGTCATCATCGACGGCGTCTGGGGCACCATCAAGGGCCTGGGCACGCTGGTCGGCTTCGGCGGCTGGGACGCCTTCAAACAGTCCTGGACCGGCCTCGCCAAGCTCGCCACCGGCCTCGCCATCACGGGCATCCCCGGCGTCGGCCCGCTCTTCCTCGCCGTCCCCGACAAGGACCTGCCGTCCTGGCTGCGCGACTCGCGCAAGGCGATGAAGGAGACCGGCAAGGCCCTCCTCGCGTGGGACCAGTGGGGCTCCAACCCGTCCCGCGCCGCAGGCGCCGTCACGTTCAACGTGCTCACCACCGTCTTCACCGGCGGCGAGGCCGGAGCGGTCGAGGGCGCGGGCAAGGCCGGTCTCGCCGGGAAGGCGCTGTCCGTCGCGGGCAAGGTCGGCAAGGCCATCGACCCGATGACGTACGTCTTCAAGGGCGCCGGCTTCGGCATCTCCAAGGTCAGCGACGTCGTCAAGGGCCTCAAGGGCATCACCGACTTCAAGATGCCCAGCATCAACCTCGACAAGGCCATCTCCCTGCCCGAGGGCGCCATCAAGCTCCCCGACGGCTCGTTCAAGCTCCCGCCCGGCGCCCAGATCCCCGAGGGCGCGATCAAGGGCGCCGACGACACCATCAAGCTGCCCGCCGGCACCAAGGAACTCCCGCCCGGCACCGTCAAGTTCGAGCACGGCGGCAAGACCGAGTTCGTGGACCCGCACGGCAACGTCTACGACGACGCCGGAAACATCCACCCCGGTGAGACCGCGCCGAAGGAGACCGTCCCCGGCGACCACAACGGCGACCACCCCGGCGGCACCGCCCCCGACCACCCGGTCAAGCCGAACGGCCCCGACCCGCTCCACACCCCGGCCAAGGCCAAGGTGCCCGAGATGGCGGGCGTCGGCGGCCGCGACGGCGTCATCAAGCTCGGCTCGGACCTCTCCGACCCGTTCAAGGTGCCGGACCACGTGCCCGACCATGTCCCGGATCACGTGCCCGACCACGTGCCGGACCACACCCCCGGCGGCCACGCCCCGGAGGGCCCCAACGCGAGCCACGAGCCCCCCGGCCACAACGACGGCCCGGGCCACGACGGCACCGGCGGGCACGACGGCACCGGCGACCACACGGGCGGCCACGACGGCACCGGTGGGGACCACAACACCGGCGGCCACGACGGCGGTTCCGGCGACCACACCCCCGGCGGCCACGACGGTGGTGCCGGTGGCGGCCACGACGGCGGCTCGGGTGGCGGCCACGACGGCGGTTCCGGTGAACACCCGTCGTCGGACGAGCCGGTGGGCAACCGTCCCGATGGTTCGTGGGAGGGCGAGAAGGGCCTCAAGCTCAACCCCGAGGCCAACGCCGCCGCCGAAAAGTTCATGCAGGAGTCCGCGGCCCACGAGCCCCGGGTCACCGAGGCCGTCCAGGACGTCGCCGGCAAGGTCGACAACGGCAAGCTCATCGGCCTGGAGTACCGCCTCAAGGGCGCCGACTCCCTCAAGCGCAAGCTCGCCACCGACCTCGGCAGCAACGCGCTGCTCAAGCCCGAGGACGTCCTCCCCGAGATCAAGGACTCCGTCCGCTACACCCTCGAAGTCCCCGCCAACGACTACGCCCACGGCGTCCAGCAGGCCGTCGAGGACCTCCAGAAGCGCGGCTTCGAGAACATCACCTTCAAGAACAGCTGGGGCTCCGCCGGCTACAAGGGCATCAACTCCACCTGGCGCGACGCCGTCACCGGCCAGAAGTTCGAGCTCCAGTTCCACACCGCCGACAGCTTCAAGGCCAAGATGGACGGCCACGTCCTCTACGAGAAGGAACGCCTCCCCGGCCTCACCCCCCACGAGCTCGATGTCATCAAGGCCGAACAGGCCGACCTCTTCGGCAAGGTCCACGTCCCCGACGGCGCCGCCGACATCAAGCTCCCCACCGAGCCCGTCCACGACATCCCGACCGGCATCACCCACGAACCCCACGGCACCGGCCACAACCCCGGCACCGAACACCCCAAGCCCGACGGAACCCCGCCCGGCACCCACGACCACCCCGGCACCTCGGACCACACCCCCGGGGGCCACACGCCCGGGGACCACACCCCTGGGGACCACACCCCCACCGGCCACGACGGCACTCCCGGCTCCGGCGAACACCCGAAGCCCGAGGAGCCGGTGGGCAACCGTCCCGATGGTTCGTGGGAGGGCGAGAAGGGCCTCAAGCTCAACCCCGAGGCCAACGCCGCCGCCGACAAGTTCATGCAGGAGTCCGCGGCCCACGAGCCCCGGGTCACCGAGGCCGTCCAGGACGTCGCCGGCAAGGTCGACAACGGCAAGCTCATCGGCCTGGAGTACCGCCTCAAGGGCGCCGACTCCCTCAAGCGCAAGCTCGCCACCGACCTCGGCAGCAACGCGCTGCTCAAGCCCGAGGACGTCCTCCCCGAGATCAAGGACTCCGTCCGCTACACCCTCGAAGTCCCCGCCAACGACTACGCCCACGGCGTCCAGCAGGCCGTCGAGGACCTCCAGAAGCGCGGCTTCGAGAACATCACCTTCAAGAACAGCTGGGGCTCCGCCGGCTACAAGGGCATCAACTCCACCTGGCGCGACGCCGTCACCGGCCAGAAGTTCGAGCTCCAGTTCCACACCGCCGACAGCTTCAAGGCCAAGATGGACGGCCACGTCCTCTACGAGAAGGAACGCCTCCCCGGCCTCACCCCCCACGAGCTCGATGTCATCAAGGCCGAACAGGCCGACCTCTTCGGCAAGGTCCACGTCCCCGACGGCGCCGCCGACATCAAGCTCCCCACCGAGCCCGTCCACGACATCCCGACCGGCATCACCCACGAACCCCACGGCACCGGCCACAACCCCGGCACCGAACACCCCAAGCCCGACGGAACCCCGCCCGGCACCCACGACCACCCCGGCACCTCGGACCACACCCCCGGGGGCCACACGCCCGGGGACCACACTCCGGGAGACCACACCCCGGGTGACCACACGCCTGGGGACCACACCGGAACTGGCGACCACACCGGCGACTCGGACCACCCGACCACCGGCGGCCACGACGGCGATCAGCAGCCCCCCGCTGCCGGCGAGGCAGCCCCGAACACGCCGCCGACCGAACTGACCCCGCAGGAAAAGATCGCGATCGAGCAGCGCCTCAAGGAGCTCGAAGACCGCTTCCCGGACGACTTCAGCGAGCTGGAGAAGGACCCGGACAAGAGCTGGAAGGTCAACCCGGGTTCGAGCGACGAGGCCCGGGTCGGGCTGGACCTGCGCGAGCAGGGCAAGCTTCCCCCCGACATGCAGCGTCCCCCGGAGCGAGGCCTCGGCGAGTTCTATGTGCCGAGTAATGGTGAGTACTATGACATCAAGGGCGTGCACTCGGATTGGCCCCCGCTGAACAATCAGCGCGACCGGAGCAAGCCGTTCGGCGGAGCCTACAACCCAGCTCACAATGAAAAGTTCGTCGAAAAGCTCGACGATCAAATCGTCGAAAAGGGCCGAATCGTCATCCTGGATATGCGCAACGCTAATCAGGCTGCCATCGACGACCTCAAGGCCGTCATCGAACAGAAGGGTTGGGGCGATCGTGTCATCTGGTATCCCTGACAGGTGGTATCCGAAGAGCCTGCCCCTGGACCAGGACGCGGCAGCACAGCTCGGCGCGTGGGTCACGGCGTCCGATGGCAAGGCTCTGGAGGCCATTGAGCTCGACCTCCGCGGAGCCAACCTCTCCGGCGGGGACTTCACCTCGGCGTGGTTCACCTACGCCGTGCTCGCCGGCGTCTCCCTGGCGGGTGCGGAGCTCTGGCGCGCCAACCTGGAGAACGCCGACCTGACCGGCGCGAACCTCACCCGCGCCAGCCTGGTCAAGGCCTCTCTGGACGAAGCCACGCTGCGGTCCGCATGCGTGGACGGCGCCGACCTGACGTCGGCCTCGGTGTACGGGGTCGACGCCCGAGAGGCCACCTTCCGGAACGCCGAATTCCCCGGCGCCTCCCTCCTCCGTGTCGACCTGCGCGGCGCCGACCTGTCCGACGCCACCATGGCGAACACCTCGTTCAAGGTTCGCGTGGACGACCACACCGTGCTCCGCGGCCTGTCCGGCACGCTGTCCGGCCCCGTCACCGTCGTCACCGGCGACACCGAGCAGGAACTCGACGGCGTCGCCCTCGAGAAATGGCTCAGCGAACGCGGCGCCGAGGTTGAGGTACTCAGCGGCGAACCCGTTACGTATTACGCGATGTTCAGCGGAAAATACACGCGGGAAAATCCCCACGGGGTCATGCGACGCCGCGTTGTCGGCGGCATCGACGTCGACGAGGCCTTCACCCGCAACCTGCGCTGGGAACCGACCGAATACCTGCGCCGGTATTACTTCGGCCACAACGACATCGACCATGCCGAAATCTCCAGGGCCGGGGTCGACGCCTTCATCAAGCGCGTCAAGCAGGCACTCAGCAGCCCGTCCCAGGAGAGCTGACCTCCGGGACTCACGAACGCCCGATGGCCCGACCACCATTCCGGCGGTCGGGCCATCGGATTCGTACGTTCACACCGGAGGTAGCACAGTGATCGCCAGCACGCCGGTCTCCCGTTGGACCTGGGGCGACTCCACCGAGGGCGGCGACCCGATCCTCCGCTGCCTCACCGATCTGCTGGCCGCACGGGCCGTCCTGGCCGCGCACCGGCTGGTGGTCGGCGAGCCCCGGATCCGCCTCACCGTCTCGGAGTCCGGCAAGCCGCGCTCGGCACTGTACGAGGGCGAGCTCCAGGCCAACGGCTCCACCGAGGAACTGGCGGCCGAGGTCCGCACCGCCCTGCGACCGGGCCCCATCGGCTCCGTCGACGCCACCATCTCCCTAGCCGGCATGCTGCTCGCCCCCGCAGGCGACATCCACACGGACGGTCTGTTCCACCTCTCGGCGTCCACCTACACGGATTCCGCGGCCGTGGAGCTGGTGACGTGCTCCGACGCCTGGATGCCCTTCGACCTCAGGGGCCGGCCCCAGCCCGCCGTGTACGAGGCGAACGCGCCCCGGCTCGCGGCCGCCCTCGCCGAGCTCACCGACGCCCTCGGCTCCGACCTGGACCCCGAGGACCCGACGTACTTCGGCACGCCGACCGCGACCGGTGTCGACCCCCACTTCGACCAGAGCGGGGCCCCTTCCGACATGTGGTCCCGGTTCGAACTCACCCGCCGGTACGAGCGCTTCACCCACGCACCCGGCCTCGGGCGCACCGGCTACCGCCGTACGACGGACGGAGACGTGCGGTACGTCCCCATCGCCGACGGCCACGGGTTGCTCGGCTACCTCTGGGCCTCCGACACCGAGGACGCCGCGAGCTTCGAGCCCACCGACGTCGACAACGACCAGCGCTACAGCGCCTCCCTCGCCTGGCTGGACCGCCTGCGCTCGGCCCACGACCGCGAGCTGTCCCCCACCCAGGCCCTCACCGAACTGACCGGCCGCCCACCGCAGGACACCGAAGGCCCGGTCGCCCTGGCCACGCTGCGCAACCGCGCCACGTGGTCCGCGAAGAGCCTGCCGCTGGACCAGGAGGCCGCTGCCCGCCTCAGTGCCTGGGTGACGGCAGCGAACGGCGAGCCGCTGGACGCCACCGGCCTCGACCTGCGCGGAGCTGCCCTCTCTGACGGAGACCTCACCGGAGCGTGGTTCGCCCACTCCGTGCTCGCCGGCGTCTCCCTGGCCAACGCGGAACTCTGGCGCGCCCGCCTGGAGAAGGCCGACCTGACCGGCGCGAACCTCGCCGGGGCGAGTCTGGTCAAGGCAACCCTGGACCTGGCCACCCTACGGTCCGCCTGCCTGGACCGCGCCGATCTGACCTCCTCCTCCCTGATCGACGTCGACGCCACCGCCGCGACCTTCCGCCGCGCCGACCTCACCAACGCCACCCTCCTCCAAGTCGACCTGCGCAGCGCCGATCTGTCCGACGCCACCACGGCGAACACCTCGTTCACCGTCACCGTCGACGAGCACACCGTGCTCCGCGGCCTGACCGGCACCCTCTTCGGCCCCGTCACCGTCGTCACCGGCGACACCGAGCAGGAACTCGACGGCGTCGCCCTCCAGCGCTGGCTCACCACGCAGGGCGCCGACGTCGAAGTCCTCAGCGGCTTCGTCTACTACGCGAAGCTCCACACCGGCGAATCCCGCGAGAACCCCAGCGGAATCGCGCGCCGCAGTTCGGCGGACGACATCGACTACGACGAGGCCTACACCCGCAACCTCCGCTGGGAGCCGACCGAATACTTCCGTCTCTACTACCTCGGCCACAACGACATCGACCACGTCGAGATCACCAGGGCCGAAGCCGACGCCTTCATCAAGCGCGTCAAGCAGGCCCATGAGGCGGGCCGATGACGCAGAGCGATCGAGCCCGGGCGACGCTCGACCGTCTCACCGCCATCGACTGGTGGGACGAGGATGCCGCCTACGCCCACGCCCCTTCGCGCTCGCGCCTGTTCCGCGAGTACCTCCGCCGCTCGGCGCTCTGGGCACAGGCGTACCAGGCGACAGACGACTGGCCCTTCGTCGATCTCGCCGCGCACGTCGACCCGTCCGTCCAGGTCGATGCGGAACTCGCCTCGCAGCTCGATGCCTTCCTCGAAGCCGGCGTCGGGTTCGTCAAGGCGAAGGCCCTGTGCCGGGCCGCGTTGCGCTGGGCCGCCCTGCTCGACAGCTCGACGGTCCGACTGCCCTCGCTGCCCGACCCGTTCGAGCCGCTGCTCCGGATGTTCGACAGGGGAGCCTGGTGCGGCCTCGTCATCGAGAACAGGGTCGCCGACTTCTTCACGCTGCGCGTCCCCTTCGGCCGATGGCAGGACCACCTGGGCACGAATCCGGTCATCCCGCTCGAACGATCCGCACTCGATGCCATCGACGCCCGGGCGGCAGCCTCGGGAAAGGCCTGACCGCTCGAACGGACCGAGAACCACGTCGGGGGGGGGGGCGGGGCGGGCGGGGGGGGGGGGGGGGGGGGGGGGGGGGGGGGGGGGGGGGGGAGA
>NZ_JBHWGD010000030.1:4219-49844 GCF_042733235.1 Kitasatospora sp. NPDC059722 | reverse complement strand
GGCCGGCGCTCGGCGGCGCGGGCCGCCGCGCCCCGACCCCCCCGGCCGCCGCCCCACCTGTGCCGCGGGGGCGCCGACAGGCACTTCCGCGGGGTCTACGTCGGGAATTCACCGACCCAGCCACGGCGGAGCAGGTGGTGCGGCAGGTACTCCGACTCGACGTCGACGGGCATGTCGGCGTCGTGGGCGAGGCAGGCGATCGCGAGCGGGGCGAGGGCGACCAGGCCGGTGGCGTTGAGCGAACGGGCCTCGTTCGCGACCCAGTACTCCTTGTGCCAGGTCAGGGCGTTGGCCAGGGACTTGTTGAAGGCCTCGCCCTCCCGGCGCAGGTAGAGCTGGAAGAGCTCCAGCGGCGGATAGAGGATCTTCAGCATCAGCTCGGCGCCGGCGATCCGCGCGCCCTCCGGGGCGGTCCCCCTGATCGCGGCGACGAGGGAGTCCCAGGTCTGGGGCTCGCCGGACCAGGCGAGCTGGAGCGCCCGGATCCAGTCGTAGACGTAGTCGTCGAACTCCATCCCGGACGCGCGCAGGAACTCCACCGGCACCTGAGCGAGTTGGTTGATCCGGTCGTCCTCACGGCAGATCACCGCGAGGTAGAACGCCTTCAGCCAGCTGCCCGCGTTCAGGTAGTCCTGCGGCCCGGTCGCGGGAAGCTTGCGGACCTCGCCCTCGACACCGACCCGGCACTCCACCGGGCCCTCCTTCGCCGTGCCGGCGGCGAACAGGGCGGACCCGGTCTGCATGGCCAGCACCCACGCCTCCCAGGTCCCCAGGGCACCGGCCCTGGGGTCCTTCGCGCAGCGCCAGTCCGCCGCGGCGAGCGTCATGTCGAGCGCATCGGCACGGTCGTACTCGGAGGTCTCGATGCCGTCGACGGCCTCGTTGGCGGACTCGATGACCGGTGCCATGGCCTGGTCCGCGTCATCCGTGCGGAATTCGTGGCGCGGAACGCGCGTTGTCATCTGATGTCCTCAGGTTAGAGGTGGAATTGTTCCATCACGCCGCCATCGTAAGCGCCTGCGATGTCTTCCCTGGCCTTGACCAGCACGTACTTCAGCTTTCCCGCCTTCAGCGCGGCACGGAGATCCTTGGCTATCTCGGCGTCCCGTCCGCCGCGGGAGGTCATCTCCGCCAGGATCGTCCGGACGTAGGGCAGGGTGCCCTGCTGGACGCGCATGCCCTGGGCGCCGCCGTGGTCCGCCGGATTCAGCGGGTCGGGGTCGGCCTTCCCCTGGCGCCAGTCGGGGCCGTTGGACGGGGCCTTCTCCTCCACCAGGAGGTACTCGTCGTTGGGGAGCTTGTACGCCCCGTCGAACATGTTCGCGCCGTTGGGAGTCTTGGGGAGGTCGATGATCTCGGCCTCGGGGAACTTGTGCGGGATCACGTGCTTGACCGCGACCTGGTGACCGAACTCCTCCGAGATCTTGCTGTTGTTCTTGACCCCGGGGAGCCGGTCATCGAACGCCTTCCGGGCCGCGTCGACCGCCGTTTGGGCCTTCGCCTTCGCCTCGGGAGTCGTCGCGTCGTGCAGCGCGATCTCCGCGTTGTTCAGGTTCACCGACACACGGCGGTCCATCGCGGCATCCCGGAGAGGCTTGAGGGCTCCGTCGGGGACGGTGTCGAGCCCGAACGTCTTCTTGCCGAAGGTGGTCGCCTTCGGGCCGTTCGGGAGGTCGTGGGTGGCGACGTAGTGGCCGTTGGCGTCCTTCGCCAGCTGCGGGAGCTCGACGCCGTCGACGAGGGCATCGATGCTCTGACGCTTGACGACACCGTTCTTGTCGACCCGGTAGTGCTCCTCGAACCAGGCCGGATCATCGTTGGCCAGCCGGACGTGCTTGTCCATCAGCTCCTTGCGCCGCTCCGGACTGATCTCCGGCTCGCCCTGGTGCGTGCCGTTGCCCTGGTTCTGGTGGCCGTGGCCGCCCGTTCCGGAGCCGTCGTGCCCACCAGTGCCGTCGTGCCCGCCGGTCCCCGAGCCGTCGTGCCCACCCGTACCGTCGTGCCCACCCGTGCCCGCGCCGTCGTGCCCGCCGGTGGTCGGGGTGTCATGGCCCGGCCCGCCCGGGCCGTCGTGGCCGCCGCCGGACGGGTTGAGGTCGTTGCGGGGCCCCTCGGGGGCGTGGCCGCCGGGGGTGTGGTCGGGGGCGTGGCCGCCGGGGGCCAGGTGGTCGGGGACGTGGTCCGGCACGTGATCGGGGACGTGGACCGGTTCGGAGAGGTCCGAGCCGAGCTTGATGACGCCGTCGCGGCCGCCGACGCCCGCCATCTCGGGCACCTTGGCCTTGGCCGGGACGACGGGGTTGTGGGGCTTGACCGGGTCGTGGTCCGCGCCGGTGTGGTCGCCGGGGAGGTTCTCCTTCGGCGCTTCGCCGCCGTGCTGGCGGATGTTGCCGGCCTCGTCGTAGACGTTGCCGTGCGGGTCCATGTACTCGACCTTGCCGCCGTGCTCCAACTTGATGGTGTTGGGCGGGAGTTCGACGGTCTTCTCGGGGAACTTGATCCCGCCGTCGGCGGTCTTGATCGCGCCTTCGGGGATCTGGGCGCCGGGCGGGAGCTTGAACGAGCCGTCGGGGAGCTTGATGGCGCCCTCCGGGATGGAGACCGCCTTGTCGAGGTTGATGCTGGGCATCTTGAAGTCGGTGATGCCCTTCAGGCCCTTCATGACGTCGCTGACCTTGGAGATGCCGAAGCCGGCGCCCTTGAAGACGTACGTCATCGGGTCGATGGCCTTGCCGACCTTGCCCGCGACGGACAGCGCCTTCCCGGCGAGACCGGCCTTGCCCGCGCCCTCCGCGGCCGCGCCCTCGCCGCCGGTGAACACCGTGGTGAGCACGTTGAACGTGACGGCGCCCGCCGCCCGCGAGGGGTTCGAGCTCCACTGGTCCCAGGCCACCAGCGCCTTGCCGGTCTCCTTCACGGCGGTGCGCGAGTCCCGCAGCCAGGACGGCAGGTCCTTGTCCGGCATCGCCCAGAACGCCGGTCCCACGCCCGGGATGCCCGTGATGACGAGTCCCGTCGCGAGCTTGGCGAGGCCGGTCCAGGCCTGCTTGCACGCGTCCCAGCCGCCGAAGCCGACCAGCGTGCCCAGGCCCTTGATGGTGCCCCAGACGCCGTCGATGATCACGCCCTTGCCGAACTCGATCACCTGGTCCGGCAGGTCCCACCAGGGGATGTCGCGGTCGACGGCGCTGCCCCAGGGTAGGTCCTTGGAGTCCTTGAGGTCCTTGGCGTTGTAGCCGTACATGTCGTCGGCGTTGGAGCCGTCGTTGACGCGCAGGGGCTTGCCGCCGACCAGGGCGACGATCTTGGCATACGCGTCCCGCTCGACGCCCTGGAACTGGGTCCAGGCGTCGGCGATGTCGTTGCGCCGGTTGTTGTTCTCCTTGACCTTGTCCTCGTCCTGGCGCCAGTCATGGTTCTTGTCGGCCATGTCCTTGAAGGCGATGGCCTCGCGCTTCAGGGTGTCGAGCCTGTCCCTGATCGGCGCCGCGTCCTTGGAGTACTGGCCCAGCGCACCCGAGATCGTGCAGACGTCCTGGCTGAGCTTCAGGCCCAGGTCGGACACCGGCTTCGTCGTCGCGAACAGCTGGTCGGCCTCGGGCGCCTTGTAGAACGCGCTCAGGGCGCCGAAGCTGGTGTGCACGTCCCCGGCGGCCGAGGCGATCTTCGCCCCGCCCGTCGAGATCGACTTGACCTTCTCGTCGAGCGTGCCCAGGTTGCCCGTGAAGACCGGCACCTCGGCCGGGTTCACCGGATTCTCGTCGCTCACGTCCTACCCCCCGTGTCGAGCGTGTGTCAGCCGATGTTGTCGACCGCGGTCTTGGCGCGGGCGACCGTCTGCTGCGCGGTGCTGTCGTTCTCCTCGAGCGTCTTGCGCAGCAGCGAGATGATGTTGCGCACCTCCTGGGAGACGTTCTTCCAGCGCAGCTCCTTGGCGTGGTACTCCTCGGACACGCCGTCGGCCTGGAAGTCGCCCATGACGGCCTTCACCTGCGCGTCACGCGCGGTCATCACCTGCTCCAGCTGCCCGATCACGCCCTGGATGTTGCGCTGCGCCTCGGACGAAGCACCGTGGTCGTAGGAACGACGGTCCGAACCCCCGCCACCGGCCATGACAGATCACACTCCCCGTTGAAGAACCCGATGAAGAACCCGATGAAGAACCTGCAGAGGACCTTGCGGAGCGCACCCTGCAGAGAAGGAACCGACGACCCGGTCGCGGTCAGCGGGCGCCGAAGCGCGCCGCGTCGAAGCGCGCGGACGTCATGTTCGTCTTCGCGTTCTGGCCCTGCTCCTGGTCACCCTGGCCGAAGGCCTGCTCCATGCCCGACTGACCGCCCAGGATCGCCGACAGCGACGAGTTCAGCGCGTTCGCGATCTCGTCCGCCCGCGACTTGAAGCTGTCGAACATCTGCTTGCCCTGACCGTTGAACTTGCCCTCCAGCGGCTCCGCCGCCGCCACGAGCTGCTTGACCAGCGCACCCAGATCCTGGTTCGAGGTCTTCGACCCCGACATCAGCGTCTGCAGCGCCTGGTTCCCCATGTCGAACTTCATACCGCTCCCCCGTCCGCTCGACCAGACATGCCTGTTCCAGTTCTACCAACCTTCGACCGCCCGGCGAACCCCTCGCGACAGAGCTGAGACGAAGGCATGACCGACCTATTGCCTCGGGCCCCGCCCCGCACCGGCTCGGTCCGCCCCGAAAAACGCGACGGCACCGCAGCCGCATCGAGCAGCCGCAGTGCCGGACCGCAGATCGGAGGAGGTCGGACCGCCTCTTCGCACGGTGGGCCACCAGGGGCTCGAACCCTGAACCTACGGATTAAAAGTCCGCAGCTCTGCCAATTGAGCTAGTGGCCCGCGACCCTGCCCCGTGTGGGGAGGGCCACCGCGATCCTACCCGGTGGGCCCCAGGGGTCCGCCAGTGGATTGGAGGGACTCGCCGGGGGCCGGGGGTGCCGGGGGCGGGGTGTAGTGGGCGGCGCGGACCCGGCGGAGCCAGGCCTCGGCGGGGCGCTGGTCGGGGGCGGCGGGGAGGACGCCGGGGCGGTCGAGGCGGTCGGCGGCCGCGACGAGGACGGGGCGGGCGACGTCCGGGTCGTCGGCGATGCGTTCGCCGAGGTCGCGGATGCGTTCGGGGTCGGGCAGGCGGACGAGGTTGGTGCCGGTCTCGTGCAGGTGGACGGCCTGTTCGACGAGCCGCACCAGGTGGCGGGCGTGCTTGGCGGCGCGGCGCCGCGCGGCGGCGTCCGTGGTGTCGCGGGTCAGCAGCTTGCGGAACTGCTGGTCCGCGTAGCCGAGGTAGGCGTTCCGGACGGCCGGCGCACTGAGGAACGAGCTGCGGATGCCGATGAGTTCGTCGCCGAGCGGGGTGCGCGTCTCGTACAGGTCGTCGGGCAGCCAGACGAGTTCGGACGCGGTGGGGTTGCAGGAGAGCGCGAGGCGGCACCACTTGGCGGCCTCGTGCAGGGTGGCGTCCGGCCGGGTGGTCACGTGCGACTCGGCCGGGCGGTGCAGGCCGTGCAACTCCTCGGTGGGGGTGGCGAACAGGCCCAGCCGGTCGATGTCGGAGCCGGCGTGGGCGAAGCCGTACGCGGTCGAGCCGACGATGCCGGCGAGCAGGACGGCCCCGGGCGCTACGGGCGCTGCGGGCACTGCGGAGGCCATGGGCGCTACGGGCGCTACGGGCACTGCGGAGGCCATGGGCACTACGGGCATGCGCGTTCTCCTCTCGAACAGCTCGGTCGGCCGTGGCGGTGGTGATCGCATCCTCCCCGAGCCCGGCCGCGCCGGGCGACCGATTTCCTGCTCGGGGCCCGCCCGTCGGCCGATACTGGCCCCATGGAGCACGGACCGGAGACCCGCACCGACGCCGACACCGCGAAACTGCGCGCCTGGTGGTCGCACCGCCAGTGGCTGGACCGCCCGCGCCCCGGCGCACCCGCCGCCGAGGTGCTGGCCGCCACCGGGTGGGCGCGGTCGGTGGGCGGCGCGGCGCCGTACCTGGGGCTGTTCGCCCGGGCCGGGCTCCGCCGGGCGGCGGTGGACGCGGCCGTGGCGCGGCTGGAGGTGCACGAGCTGCCGGCGGCGCGCGGCTGCACGTACGTCCTGCCGGCCGCCGACTTCGCGCTCGGGCTGGCCGCCGGCGCCGCCGGACCGGTGGCCGAACTGACCTCCGCGGAGAAGCACTTGGGGGTCGGGCGGGACGAGGTGGAGAAGCTCTGCCTGGCCATCGAGCGCGTGTTGTCGGAGGCGGAGCCGCTGGACCCGACGTCGATCCGGGAGGAGGTCGGCGACGCCGTCCGGTCGCTCGGCGAGGCGGGGAAGAAACGCGGCGTCTCGACGACGCTGCCGCTCGCGCTCGGGCTGATGCAGTCGCGCGGACGGATCCGCCGGGTGCCCGTCAACGGCCGTCTGGACCAGCAGCGTTACGGCTACGTGGGCTGGGACCAGCCGGTCGCCGGGGGCACCGTCGACCTCGCCCGCCGCTACTTCTCCTGGGCCGCCCCGGCCACCCTGCGGCACTTCCGCTGGTTCTCCGGCTTCACCGCGGCCACCGCCCGCCGGGCCGTCGCCGAGGCCGGGCTGGTCCCGCTCGCACCCGGCTCGGAATTCCTGATGCCGTCCGAACTGCTGGACGAGTACGCCGAGTTCAGGATCCCCGCCGAGCCGCGCTACACCCTGCTCGCGGGCATCGACGGCATCCACCTCCTGCACCGCGACCTGCCCCGGCTGCTCGACCCCGCCGACGCCGCACGCCCGCTGCCCGCCGGCCGGGCCGGGCGGTCGTTCGGCAGCGAGGCCGACCCGCAGACCCACGTGGTGCTCGACCGGGGCCGGATCGTCGGGTTGTGGGAGTACGACACCGAGCGCGCGGAGATCGTCCACCAGTCCTTCGTGCCGCCGGACGACGCGCTGCGCGAGGCGGTGGCCCGCACCGAGGCGTTCGTCCGCGACGAGCTCGGCGACGCGCGCGGGTTCAGCCTCGACTCGCCGAAGAGCCGCGCGCCGAAGATCGCGGCCCTGCGGGCGGCGGCGGGCACCACGGACCGGGCCACCCGGTAGCGGCCACCCGGTGACGCCCGCCGGATAGCGGCCACCCGGTAACGCCCACCGGGTAGCGGGCCACCGGATAGCGTACGGACATGTCGACCACTCCCCCCGAGGTCCTGCTCGTCACCGGCGCGGGCCGCGGCATCGGCGCCGCCACCGCCCTGCTCGCCGCCCGCCGCGGCCACCACGTGTGCGTCAACTACCGGGCCGACGAGGCCTCGGCGGACGCCGTCGTGGCCGCCATCCGGGCCGAGGGCGGCACCTCCGTCGCCGTCCGGGCGGACGTCACCCGCACCGCCGAGGTGGAGCGGCTGTTCGCCACCGTGGACGCCGAACTCGGGCCGCTCACCGGCCTGGTGAACAACGCGGGCACGCTGGAGCGGCAGTGCCGGCTCGAAGACCTCGACGAGGAGCGGCTGAACCGGATCTGGGCGGCCAACATCACCGGCCCGTTCCTGTGCGCGGCGCAGGCCGTCCGCCGGATGTCCACCCGGCACGGCGGTCGCGGCGGCGCCGTCGTCAACGTCTCCTCGGCCGCCTCCCGGCTCGGCTCGCCGAACGAGTACGTCGACTACGCCGCCGCCAAGGGCGCCGTCGACTCGATGACCCGCGGCCTCGCGCTGGAGGTCGCCGCCGAGGGCATCCGCGTCAACGCCGTCCGCCCCGGGCTGATCCACACCGACATCCACGCCCTGGGCGGCGAGCCCGGCCGGGTCGACCGGGTCGGCCCCACCCTGCCGATGGGGCGCGGCGGGCGGCCGGAGGAGGTCGCCGAGACGATCCTCTTCCTCCTCTCCCCCGCCTCGTCGTACATGACGGGCGCGTTCCTGGACGTCGCCGGCGGACGCTGAGAACGGTCCGCCCGAGGTGACCGGACGTCACCCGGCGGCACCGAAAGGCCTCCTCCGGTTTCCTTCCGCCATCACCGCCCGCACCCGTACCGTGGTGCCATGACCGACGCCATCGACGCCTTCATCGACATCCCCGGCGTGCGCAACTTCCGCGACGCCGGGGGCATCGGCACCCTCCGCCGCGGTGTGCTCTACCGCTCCGGCTCCTTCCACACCCTCACCGAGGAAGGCGCCCGGCGCCTCAAGGCCCTCGGTCTGCGCACCGTGGTCGACCTGCGCAGCGCGTTCGAGCTGGAGGTCTGGCCCGACCTGCGGCACGGCCTCGACCACGAGACCCTCCACGTGCCGACCCTTCCCGCCGACCGCGAGGACGACGAGCACCCGTGGCCCGAGGACCAGGCCGCGCTCTACCCCTTCATGGCCCGCACCGGCGGCCCGTCGATCGCCGCGACCGTCCGCCGCCTGGCCGCCCCGGAAGCCGTCCCGGCCGTCGTCCACTGCGCGGTCGGCAAGGACCGCACCGGCCTCACCATCGCGGTCGTCCAGTCCCTCCTCGGCGCCTCCGAGGCCGAGATCACCGCCGACTTCCTGCGCTCCAACGCCGGCCTCGGCCTCCTCGACGGCCCCACCCCGTACGTCGACGAAACCGGCACCGAACGCGTCTCCCGCCCGGTCTCCGCCGCCCTCCTCGCCTCTTCCCTCGCCTGGATCGAAACCCACCACGGCTCCATCCCCGCCTACCTCGCCCCCCACGGCATCACCGACACCGACCTCACCGCCCTCCGCACCAACCTCGGGTAACTCGGTGGGCCCTGTCGGGGCCAACTGCTAGAACGGTCTCCAACCGCTTCGTAGGCGTCAGGAGATGTCAGTGTCGGACCCGATCGCTCAACGACAGTCCATCGCGCCCGGCCTCTACGAGAGCGTCGTGACGGTCGATCTCGCCGACCGGCTCGAGGGCCTCAAGAAGTCCGGCTTCCACACCGTCGAGCGTGAGGTGACCTCTGAGTCGGCACCGTTCGTCCTGGCCAGGCACATCGGCACCGAGGTCGAACGGGCGCTCAGGGCCGTGGATCCCAAGCAGCGCGTCGACGTGGCGAACCGGATACTGACCGCCCTTGCCTCCGCCAACGACGCTGACACGGGCCACCAGATCAAGGCGGGCCCGAAGGAGCTCATCGCGGTGGTCGAGGAGCAGGCCGCGGGCGTCTTCCAGGTCCGCCCGCTGACCCCGCTCTCCGAGAACGCCCTGCTGACGAACGCCCCCGAGGAGCGGAGCCTCGGCAGCGAACTGCGCGCAGAACTGGCCACCGCCGACCGCGTCGACCTGCTCTGCGCCTTCGTGAAGTGGCACGGGCTTCGGGTCATCGAAGAGCAACTGCGCCAAGCGCAACAGCGCAACGTTCCGATCCGGGTCATCACCACGACGTACATGGGTGCGACCGAGCGCCGGGCACTCGACCGACTGGTCCGGGACTTCGGGGCCGAGGTGAAGGTCAACTACGAGTTGTACACCACCCGCCTGCACGCCAAGGCATGGTTGTTCCGCCGGAACACCGGCTTCCACACCGCGTACGTCGGTAGCTCGAACCTCTCGAAGGCGGCTCTCCTGGACGGACTGGAATGGAACGTCCGCCTCTCGAACGTCGCCTCGCCGACGGTGCTGCGGAAGTTCGCGGCCACGTTCGACTCCTACTGGAGCAACCCCGATTTCAAGTCGTACGACCCCGACCGCGACGCGGAGGAGCTCGACCGCGCCCTGGAGGCGGCCGGCAAGCCGTGGGACCGGAACGGTGGCCGCACGCTCGACCTGGCCAAGGTCGAAATGCGGCCCCTTCCCCACCAACGGGAGATGCTCGAAGAGCTGGACCGGGCCCGTGCAGTCCACGGGCACCACCACAACCTCCTCGTCTCCGCCACGGGAACCGGCAAGACGTGGCTGGCCGCCTTCGACTACAAGGAACTGGCCAAGACGCTCGGCAAGGAGCCCACGCTCCTCTTCGTCGCACACCGCAAGGAGATCCTCGAACAGGCAGCTGCAGCGTACCGATCGGTCCTGGGAAACGGGAACTTCGGCGAGCTCTACGTCGACGGGAACCGGCCCAAGGAGGGGCGACACGTCTTCGCCAGCATCCAGTCGCTGACCGCAGGAGGAGGCGTCTCGTACCCGGCCGACCACTTCGACGTCCTGGTCATCGACGAGTTCCACCACGCCGCCGCCGACACGTACCGGGCGATCATCGAGCACTTCACGCCACGCGAGTTCCTCGGACTCACCGCCACCCCCGAGCGAGCTGACGGCGTGCGGGTCCAGGACGAGTTCTTCGAGGGCCGCGTGGCCGCCGAACTACGCCTCTGGCAAGCGCTCGCCGACGGCTTGCTCTCCCCGTTCCACTACTTCGGCGTGCACGACAACACCGACCTGCGGGGGGTGGGCTGGCGACAGGGCAGCTATGACCGCGCCGAACTGACGAGGCTCCTCACCCGGTCGAACACGCAGGCCCACCACGTCCTGAACGCCGTCCAGGACAAGGTCAGCGACCCCTTCAACATGCGGGCGCTCGGCTTCTGCGTCTCCGTACGCCATGCCCAGTACATGGCTGACGCGTTCAACGCCGCAGGCCTCAACGCACTCTCACTGTCGGGCGAGACACCGAGCGCGGAGCGGGAGAAAGCCCTCAAGCGTCTTGAGAGCGGCGACGTACAGGTGCTCTTCTCCGTCGATCTCTTCAACGAGGGACTCGACATCCCCAGCGTCGACACCCTGCTCCTGCTGCGCCCCACCTCCAGTGCCACGATCTTCTTGCAGCAGCTCGGCCGCGGGCTGCGCCGTGCCGAGGGCAAGAGCGTGCTCACGGTCCTGGACTTCATCGGATTCCAGCGTCAGGAATTCCGCTTTGAAGACCGCTTCCGGGCACTCACCGGGCATACGAAGCAAGGCATCCAGCGCGATCTCGAACAGGACTTCCCGACGCTCCCCGAGGGCTGCCAGATCCTTCTCGACCGAGTGTCGAAGGACATCGTCCTCAAGAACATCAAGGAACAGCTCAACGCGAACGTCAAAACGCTCGCCCAAGAAGTGCGACAGCACGGGGACACGGCCCTGGCCGGCTATCTCGGCAGGACGGGCCGGAGTCTCCTCGAGGTCTACCGCGCGAAGCACTCCTGGACGGAGATCCGGTTCCGGGCGGGCCTCGGCGAAGACGCACAGAGCCCCGAGGAACGGAAGCTGCTCGAGCGGGTCGTCACGCTCGCCCAGGTCGACGACCCCGAGCGCGTCGAGGCCTACCTCAAGCTCACGGACGACGACGCCCCCGATTTCACCGAGCTCGACCCCCGCATGCAAACGTACGCGGCGATGCTCTTCTTCGCCCTGTGGCCGGACGGTGAAAAATTCTCCTCCATCGCCGAGGGCCTGCGAACCCTCAAGGCTCATCGAGCGCTCCGGAGCGAGCTGCGCGAGGTCTTCGCCCACGGCCTCGAAACGACGACCTACGCCCCCAGGCCCTTGCTGACTGACCTCAGCGCGCTGTCGTCCCAGCCGCTGGCCGTCCATGCTCACTACAGCCGGCCCGAACTGCTTGCAGCGCTGCAATGGGCGGAGCTGGGAAAGTACCTGCCCGCGAAGCACAACGCGGGCGTGGCCTGGTGCCCCAAGGTCAAAACCGACGCCCTCATGATCACCATCGAGAAGGACGAAAAGAGCTTCTCGGAGAACACCCGCTACCGCGACTTCGCTCTCAACGAGGAACTCTTCCACTGGGATTCGCAGAACCAAACGTCCCCGACCTCGCCAACCGGCCGGCGCTACCAGAACCACCGGGAGAACGGCAGTGCCGTGCTGCTGTTCGTCCGTCGGGAAACGGAGAACGAGATCGGTCGACCGAACCCGTACGTCCTGCTGGGACCGGCCGACTACGTTTCCCACGAAGGCGGGAAGCCAATGGCAGTGACGTGGAAGCTGCACACCCCGCTGCCGGCGGACGTGCAGCACTTCACCTCCGTCACCGCCGGCTGACACCCCCCACCGCTTACCCCCGGCGTTCCAGGTGCCACCACTGTGTCGGGGAGTCGGTGTCCGCCCGCTGCTCGACGGCGCCCTCGGTGGCCGTCAGGGGTTTGCCGCTGATGAAGCTCGTGATGGTGTAGGTGCCCGGGGCGTCGTCGTGGTGTTCGAGGAGCCATTCCTGGGCGCCGAAGGCGTTGGCGGACCACTGCTGGATGGGGACGCCGTCGTCGGGGGAGGCGTTGGTGACGTCGAGGCGTTTGCCGCTGTTGGCGTTCTCCAGGTGGTAGAGGGCGCCGCCGGGGTGGACGGCGGTGAGGTGCCAGAGCTGGGCGTCGGTGCCGGTGGCCTCGCCGCAGCGGATGCGGGCTCCGCTGCGGCGGCTGCCGTCGGCGACTTCGAGGAGCAGGCCGTCGGCGGCGTTGCGGATCAGGTAGGCGCCGTCCGTGATCGCGGTGTCAGTCACGGGGGAAGTCTGCCACCGGGGACCGACGGGCTTCGTAGGTGAAGGCGGCGGCGAGGACGGTGGCGGTGGCCGCGACCTGGGCGAGGGCGGAGACGGCGGTGCCGAGCCGGACGGTGGCGAGCAGGAGGGCCGCCGCGACGAGCCGGGGCGCGTTCGGGGTGAGGCGGAAGGTGCGGCGGACGGCGGTGTTGACGACGAGGTAGAGCGCGATGCCGCCGGCGAGGGCGCCGGCCTGCGGGAGGGTGATCGGGGCCCCCGGGTGGGCGACGGCGGACTTGACCCCGGCGGCGAACAGCAGGATGCCGAGCAGGAGTCCGCCATGCCCGAGGTAGTAGACGGTGACGGCGGTCCAGTTGCGGCGCGCGGACGTGAGGGCGGCCATGTGATGCTCGGCGCGGGCGTCGTCGTCGTGCCCGAAGTAGGCCCACCAGAGCCCGACGCACACGGCGAGGCTGAGCAGGGCGACGGCGACGAGGGGCAGGGTGAGGTCCAGGCCGCCGGCGCCGACGCCGATCGCGATGACGGACTCGCCGAAGGCGATGATCACGATCAGTCCGTGGCGTTCGACGAAGTGGTCGGCGCGGAGCCGGAACTCGGGCAGCCGGGCGACCCGCGGGGTCACGAACTGCATGGCGAAGGCGGCGGCCCAGAAGGCGAGTTGGAGGGTGCCCGTGCAGTAGCCGCCGGTCACGACCAGCGCGCCGCCCACCAGGTTGGCCCCGCCCATCCGCAACACGGCGGGCAGCGCGACGCCGGAGGCCGCGAACATGCCGGTGTGCACGGCGACGACCACCAGGTACGCCCAGCCGAACGCGACGCCGCTGCCCTCGAAGGCGTGCGGGACGGACAGCGACATCACCAGGAACGCGCCCATGGCGAGCATGAGGAGGCCGCGCCGGCGGTGGTTGCTGGGCGGCATGGCGTTGGTGAGCCAGATGAAGGCGTCGTACATCCACCAGATGACCGCCAGCATGACGAGCACCTGGACGAGGCCGTCGACGGTGAGGTGGTGGGCCAGGCTGCCGGTGAGCTGGGTGATCGTGAAGACGAAGACGAGGTCGAGGAAGAGTTCGAGCGGGGCGACCTTCAGGGCGGGTTCCGCCTCGGTGCCGGGGCCGGGGACTCGTATCGGATGGGGCGCAGTCACCGCGTGAGTATGCGTCACGGTGCCTTCGCCGCGCCGCTGCTTCTGCCAACGCACGCACCCCATGCGGCCCCGTACGGCCCCCGCTCCGCTCCCCGCACGGCCCGCCGCCTATGCTGCGGCGAATGGCCTCCCAGCACACCCCCACGCCCCATCAGCAGCCCACCTTCGCCGAGGCGGTGGCCGTCCTGGAGGCGGTGGTCGCGGCGGAGGACGAGGAGCGGTTCGGCCCGGCGCTCGGCCTGGTCGGCGGGCTCTTCGGCCCGGCCGGCCCGGAGGAGGTGGCGACCGCCGGGCCCCGGCTGGCGGCGCTGCTGCCGGACGCGCCGCCGTTCCCGCGTTCGCACCTGGCGATGCTCGTGGGCGCCTGCGTCGAGCGGGGCGCCGATCCGTCGGCGTGCGCGGGCCCGGTGCTGGCCGGTCTGCGGGGCGCGTTGACGGGCGCGCAGCGGCTCGTGGAACGGTGGGAGGCGACGGGCGGCGGTCCGCTGCCCGATCCGGAGGAGGACGACCCGGGCGCGGCCCACGGGCGGATCGCGGATCCGGCCGTCCTGGACGCCTGGCAGGCGCACCTGGCCGTCGTCGGCTGGTGGACGCTGGAGCTGTGGCAGCGCGCCGCGTGGGCGGTGCTGGCGCACGCGCCGGTGCGGGCGGAGGCGCGCGCCTCGGGCGTGACGGCCGTGCTGCTGGAGTTGATCGCCCGGTACGGCGGTGAGCGGCACGACCTCAAGGGCCTCTCGTACCTGGCCCAGGTGCTCGACGACGAACCGCTGCTGGTGCTGGACCGGCCGACGGGCACGGGCTACCTGCTCCGCATGGACGGCCTGAGCGACACCTTCCAGCTGCACACGCTCCTCGCCGACGTGCTGATCGGCGGCGGCCACCTGCCGGGCGTCCGGCAGGACCCGGAGGTCGTGGCGCTGTGCCGCACGGCGCACCCGGACGGCCGCCGCCTGATCGCGGCCGGCGCGTTCAACCTGGTGGCGCCGGACGGCTCGTGGCTCTGGAACGAGGGGACGCCGGCCGACATCCCGGTGCTGGACGGTGTTCGGACGCTGGTGCTGGAGCCGCAGCCGTACGAGCGGACGTGGTCGGCGGGCCGGTTCATCCCGGACCTCCCGGGCGACCTGCGGCTGGAGCGCGTGCTGTCCCCGGCGGAGGCGGCCGAGCGGCTGTCGCGGACGGTGCCCGCGCAGACCGCCGCGCAGGCGTTCCGCTAGGACCACGGCAGTAAGCACCAAGGACCACGGCAGTAAGCACCAAGGGCCACGGCACTAGGCACCAAGGGCCGCGAGCGGGCGCCCGAGCGCGTGGGGTTATGGTCGGAAGCCGGAACGCATCCCCCCGAGCGGACGAGTGGAGTCGACGATGGCGAAGGTCCCGAACGTGATCGCGGACGGCGCGCCCGCCGCCCTGACCGCCGCGAGCGGCCTGGTCGGCGGCTACGGCGTGGCCCGCTGGACCGGGCGGCGCGAGCTGGGCGGCGCGGTGCTGGCGGTGGCCGGTGCCGGGGCGGCCGCGCAGTGGCACCGCCGTTCGGGCGCGCGGACGGCGGCCGTGCTGACCGGGCTGTACGTGGTGGCCTTCGGCGGCTCGCACCCGCTGGCGAAGCGGATCGGCGCGTGGCCGTCCGTGTTCGCCGTCACCGGGGTGGTCGCCGCCGCCTCGGCCGTGGCGACGGCGCTGTCCGGCCGCGCCGAGGCCTGACCGGCCGCCGAAGCGCTCAGCCGGTGAACCGGGCCTCGAACGCGGCCCGGTTCGCCGACACCGGCGAGCGGTCCCACACCGCGAACACGACGCGCTCGAAGGCGGCCCCGTACCGGGCCAGCGCGCCCTCGAAGGCCTCGGCGACCTCCGCCGGGTCGTTGCCGAACACGCCGCAGCCCCACGCCCCGAGCACCAGCGTGCGGACCTCGTGCCGGGCCGCCGCCGCGAGCACCCGCACGGCCCGCTCGGCGAGCACGCCGCGGACGTCGACGCCGGGCGAACGCCGGGCCAGCTGGCCCGCGTTGGGCGCGGGCGAGGTCAGGAACGTGACGGGGTAGGGCCGGGCGAGGAGGGCGCCGCCCTCGCCCCGGACGACGGGCACGCCGGGCGAGACGATCACCCGGTGGCTGTACCGGAGGTCGGTGGAGGCGCGGTGCGCCTCGTAGTAGTCGGGCGCCTCCAGCAGGCAGGTGTAGAGGAGCGCGCTGCGGCAGAGGTCCTCCTCCTGGGCGCGGGCGCCGCGCAGGTATCCGCCGCCGGGGTTGCGCGCGGACGCGAAGTTGAGCACCCCGACCGGTCCCGCGCCGGCCTCGACCAGGCGCCGCGCGGCCTGGACGCTGCCCTCGGCCGTCACCTCGACCGCCCCGCGGCCCGGCCCGGGACCGGGGCTGCCGGCCCGTAGGAGGGCGTCCAGCGCGGCCGGCGCGTACGACACCGTCCCGGCCCGGGCCGCCGCCAACTGATCGCCCACCTCGACGAGTTCGCCCCCGGTCGCCCGGTAGCTCCCCCGCGCGGCGATCTCCTCGTTCACCACGGCCACACCGTGCAGTCTGCTGCTCATGGGCCCGACGCTAATGGACTTCCCTCAGCCCGCGCCACAGGTTATTCTCACTCCAAGAACAACACCTCGGGGGGAAACGTCCAGAGGGTCCCAGGGGGGTATCGGGGGATATCGGGGACCCAGGGGGGACGCCGGGGAAGTTCCGGGGGGAACGCCGAAGGGCCCGCTCCACCAAGTGGAGCGGGCCCTTCGTCCGTCAGCCGGCGGTTTCGTCAACTACCGGCGGTACGGGTTCAGTTCTTCCAGCGCGGCTTGCGGTCGTCGCGGTTGAAGCCGCCGCGGTCCTCGCGGTTGAAGCCGCCGGAGCGGGCGCCGCGGTCGTCACGGTCACGGCCGCCGCCGAAGCCCGAGGACTGCGGACGGCCGCCGGAGCGGTGGTCGTCGCGACGCGCGAACGGACGGCTGCTGCTGCCGCGCTCGTCGCGGTCACGGCCGAAGGACGGGCGGTCGCCGAAGGAGCGGGCCGGACGGTCGCCGAAGGAACGGCCGCCACGGTCGTCGCGGTCACGGTTGAAGCCGCCGCGGTCGTCACGGTTGAAGCCACCGGAACGGGCACCGCGGTCACCGCGGTCGTCGCGGTTGAAGCCACCGGAGCGGGCGCCGCGGTCGTCACGGTCACGGCCGCCGAAGCCACCGCGGTCACGGTCGAAACCGCCCGAACGACGGTCGTCGCGGTCACGGTCGCGGCCGAAGGCCGGACGCTCGCTGCGGGCCTCGCGGTAGGCCGGGGTCCGCTCCTCGGCGGCCGGGCCGGACTGCGCCGGCACGGCGACCGCGGCGTCGGCGGCCGGGGCACCCTCGGCGACGGCGTCGCCCTCCGCGGCCGGGGTCTCGTCCTCGATGCCCAGCTCGGCCCGCTCGCGCGCCGCACGGGCGGCGAGGCGGTCGGCCTCCTCGCGCAGCTCGGTGGCGCGGCGCTGCGCGCGCTCCAGCTGGCGGGTCATGTCGGCGAGCTCGCGCTCGGCGGCACCGGCGATGTTCGCGGCGCTCTCGGCCTGCACCTCGGTCAGCGAGCGGGCGCCGGTGATCTTGGCGACCTCGGCGTCGAACGCGTGGTCCAGGATGTGGCGGCTGGCGTCGACGCCCGCGTCCTCCATGAGGCGGAAGACGCCGCGGCGCTGGTGCGGCAGCACCAGGGTGACGACGGCGCCGGAGCGGCCGGCGCGCGCGGTGCGGCCGGAGCGGTGCAGGTAGTCCTTGTGGTCGCCGGCCGGGTCCACGTTGAGGACCAGGTCGATGCCGTCGACGTGGATGCCGCGGGCGGCGACGTCGGTGGCGACGACGACGTTGACGTAGCCGTCCTTGAAGTCGCCGAGGACGCGGGTGCGGGCGCCCTGGGTCATGCCGCCGTGCAGCGCGTCGGCCTTCACGCCGGCCTCGATGAGCTGCTCGGCGACGCGGTCGGCGCCCATCTGGGTGCGGACGAAGATGATCGTGCGGCCCTTGCGGGCGGCGATCGCGTTGGTGATCGGCGCCTTGTCCTTGGGCTTCACCACGAGGATGTGGTGGGTCATGGTGGTGACGGCGCCGGCCGACGGGTCGACCTCGTGGGTGACCGGGTTCTTCAGGTAGCGCTTGACCAGGGTGTCGATCTCGTTCTCCAGGGTGGCGGAGAACAGCAGGCGCTGGCCGCCGGCCGGCACCTGGTCGAGGATCTCGGTGACCTCGGGCAGGAAGCCCATGTCGGCCATCTGGTCGGCCTCGTCGAGCACGACGGTGCGGACGTCGGCCAGCTTGGCGCTGCCGCGGTTCAGCAGGTCGCGCAGACGGCCGGGGGTGGCGACCAGGATGTCGACGCCGCGCTCCAGCGCGTAGATCTGGTTCGACATCGAGGTGCCGCCGCAGACGACCTTGAGCTTGAGCCCGAGCACCGAACCGAACGGCTCCAGCGCGTCGGCCACCTGCATGGCCAGCTCACGGGTCGGGACGAGGATCAGGCCGCGCGGGTGCTTGGGCTTGGTGCGCTCGCCGTCGGCGAGGCGGGTGAGCAGCGGCAGACCGAAGCTGAGGGTCTTGCCGGAGCCGGTGCGGCCGCGGCCGAGCACGTCCTTGCCGGCCAGGGCGTCCGGGATGGTCGCGGCCTGGATCGGGAACGGGGTGGTCACGCCGCGCTTGGCGAGGGCGCGCACGACGTCGTCGTGCAGGCCCAGGTCGCCGAAGGTGATGGTGGGCTCGGCGGACTCGACGGCGTCGGACTCGACGACCTCGACGACCTCGGTCTCGGTGGTCTCGACGGCCTCGACGGCGTCGGACTCGGGGGTGGTGGTGACATCGGCGGCGGACTCGCTCGCGGGCATGGCGAAGCGGGCGTCGTCAACGAGAGACATGCAAAACCTTCCGGAAGTGGCACGCGCCAAAGTCCGGGGTTCTGTTTCACAACCGCCTCTATGCGGTCAGCCACGGATCGCCGGTACGCGCCAAGGGCGCCAGATGGGAGTAGGGCGCCAGACAAATGAATCAAACGAACGATCTACCACCATAGAGGATCCTCGGGATCGGAGGCAAATGCCCTGGCCATCCCCCTAATGCGGGGCCGGGCGGGGGCTCGGGGCCGAGGAACCGGAGCTGCCGGAGGACGGTTCCGGGGCCGGCGGGACGGTCGCGGCGGGCGAGGAGTGCTCGGGCTCGGGGGTCGTGGACGGGTGAGCGCTGGGCGTGGCCGAGGGGGCGCCCGAAGTGCCGCCGCCGGACCGGCCCTCGCCGGTGCCACCGGCGCCGGAGCCCGCCGAGCCGCCCGTGCCCGCCGTTCCGCCGCCCGCCGACGAGCCGCCGCCCGGCTTGGGTGCGGGGCTGGCGCTCACGCCCCCGGCCGCGCCGTTCGCGCCCGGCGATCCCTCCGCCGCGGGGGCGCCCGGCACCGGGATCACGCCCGCCGTGGCCGCGTTCGCGCCCGGCGCCGGCTCGCCCGGAGCCTGTGACGTGCCCCCGGCGGGCGCGTTCTCCGTCTGCGAGCCCCCCTGCCGCTCCGAGCGCCCGGACGCACCCCCGAGGTGCCCGCCGCCCGCCGGGGCCGAGGGGCCGCCCGTCGCCCCCGGCTTGGCCGCCGGACCGGCCTGGCCCACCGGCGCGACGCCGCCGGGCTTCTCCTCCGCCGCCGGGCCGACCGACATGCACCCCGTCAACCCCAGCCCGGCCACCGCCAGCAACGCCGCCGCCCGCACCACACCGGTCCGCAGGTGCGCGCCCCGCGCCTGCTCCGCCGCCTGCGCCCGCGCCGAAACCGTACGCACCGCCGTCCGAACCGCCCGCACCGAAGCCACCGAGCTCCCTCTCTACCGCCCCACCCTGGCCGCCCCGTGCGCGCGGCCGCTCCCGGTGCCCAACGCGCGCCGGGCCCGGCGGGACACGGGCGGCGCACGAGGAAGCCGCTGGCCGCCAACCACCCGGCCCAACGCCGTTGGTTCAAACGCGTGTCGGTTGGAATTCACCCCTGCGGGGGAGCGCAGAACGGCGGCCCGTCACTCCCGAGAGCGTCAGCCCAGAGCACCACCCCATCAAGTCACCCCCAGAGCGTCACCCCCAGAGCGCCGAGGCCAGCTCCGCCCCCGCGTAGACCGCCGCCAGGCCGGCCACCAGACTGCCGGCCACGTTCGCCACCGCGTACCGCCCGGCCCCGGTCTCCACCAGCCGCAGCGTCTCGTACGAGAACGTCGAATACGTCGTCAGCGCCCCGCAGAACCCCGTCCCGACCAGCAACTGGACGTGCGGGGACGCGGCCCCCGCCGCGACCGCACCGGTCACCAGGCCCAGCACCGCGCAGCCGACGACGTTCACCACGAACGTCCCCCACGGGAACACCGAGTCGTGCCGGGACTGCACCGCCCGGTCCGTCAGGTACCGCATCGGCGCCCCGACCACGGCCCCCGCCACCACCAACAGCCAGTTCACTTCCCGTCCTCCCCGGCCCCGGGCGCTCCGGCCGCACCGGCCGCGCCCGCCGAACCCGTCCGCCCGACGTACCGCACGACCTCGCACGGGTCGAGCACCACCAGCCCCTCGGCGACCAACTCGTCCAGTTGCGGCAGGAAGCCCCGCACCCGCTGCTCCTCGTCCACGATCACCACCGCCACCGGCAGGTCCTCGCTCAGCGACAGCAGCCGCGTCGTGTGCACCAGCGACGACGCCCCGAACCCCTCGATCCCCCGGAAGACGCTCGCCCCGGCCAGCCCGGCGGCGCGCGCCCGGTGCACGATCTCGCTGTACAGCGGCCGGTGGTGCCAGCGGTCGTTCTCCCCGACCAGCACCGTCAGCCGCAGCGCCGGGCCGCTCATGCGCCCGCCTCGCTGCGCTCGGCGGTCGCTTCGCGAAACGCGCACCTCTTGGTCTGTTCGCTCGCTCCGCTCGCTCACGTCACTCATGCCCCACCGCCTTCCCGAGCGCCGCGGTGGATCAGACGCCGCGTCACCACGGCCGCCGTCCAGACCGCGAGGAGCGCCCCCGCCAGCGTCAGCCCGAGGTACGCCAGGCCGGGGCCGAGCCGGTCCGCCTCGATCAGGCGCCGGATGTCCACCGCGTACGTCGAGAACGTGGTGAACCCGCCCAGCACGCCCGTCCCGAAGAACGGCCGCAGCAGCGGGTGCGCCGGGCGGCCCTCGGTGATCGCCACCAGGAAGACCCCGATCACCGCGCAGCCGACCACGTTGATCAGCAGCGTCGTCCACGGGAACGCGCTCGGCCCGTCCGTCCACGCCAGCCCGGCCGCGTACCTGGCCACCGCGCCGACCGCCCCGCCCAGCGCGATCACCGCGACGGCCGGCCCTTGCCCGCGCAGCACCGGCGGGCGCGGCCGCGCCACCGCCGCGACCGGCGGCACCGTCCGTGCCACGTCGTCCACCGTCCCGTCCGAGGTCGTCATAGGGCCATGAAACACCGGCTCCCACCACCTGGCACGCCCCCGTCCCAGAACCGACAATGATCCGGTGGAGATGACCCGGGAAGAGTTCGAGACGCTGGTCGGCGACGCGCTCGACCTGATTCCCCCGCAGCTCGCGGCCATGATGGACAACGTCGCGGTGTTCGTCGAGGACGAGCCGGACCCCGCCGACCCCGAGCTTCTCGGCCTCTACGAGGGCACCCCGCTCACCGAGCGCGGCGAGTGGTACGCCGGGGTCCTCCCGGACCGGATCATCATCTACCGCGGTCCCACCCTCCGGCACTGCGAGACCCGCGAGGAGGTCGTCGAGGAGGTCCGCATCACCGTGATCCACGAGGTCGCCCACCACTTCGGCTTCGACGACCACGAGCTCCACGACCTCGGCTGGTCCTGACCCCTCCCGGAGGGCCGCCGGCACCCGGCCCGACCGGCCGCCGCTCCACCCGGCCGGAACCCGTTTTGGCGATCCGCCCGACATCCCATATGCTTCTCGACGTCCCCGAACGCTGGAACACAGCGGGACAGGCCGCAAGCCCTCATCGTCTAGTGGCCCAGGACGCCGCCCTTTCAAGGCGGTAGCACGGGTTCGAATCCCGTTGGGGGCACGCAGTACCGCAGTACCCGTAGTAAAGTGCAGTGCCGCAAGACCTGGTGGCCCACCAGCCACCTAAGGTCCCGTGGAGCAGTTGGTTAGCTCGCCACCCTGTCAAGGTGGAGGTCGCGGGTTCAAGTCCCGTCGGGATCGCTCGTCTCGCAAGAGACGGTGCAGTACGGCCAGGTAGCTCAGTTGGTACGAGCGTCCGCCTGAAAAGCGGAAGGTCGCCGGTTCGACCCCGGCCCTGGCCACCGCCAGGAAGGCCCCGGAGAGATCACTCTCCGGGGCCTTCGCCGTTTGCGCGTGCCATCAGCAGGCGGGCCGTGTGACGCGGATCATGATCTCCGCCTTCCGCCGCACCCCGTCCACCGCACCCGCCACACCCGCCACCACGGCCCCCGGAGCGGGCCGAGCGGGCCCTTCGAGCCGGAGGACGCCCGGGGGCACCAGGGGGCGCCAGAGGACCCGCCAGGGCCCCCAACCCCCGGAGCACACCGGTGGGACGCCCGGCCGGCCCTTCGAGCGCCGACGGCCGGCCACATCGACCACCAACGGCCCGCCCTTCGTCCGACGCCGGGATATGCGGCCTCCGGACCGTGCGCGCAGCACCGTTTTCAAAGGCCGTTTATACGTCCGCATCCGGTGAATAATGCGGCCCTGATTTCGAATTTTCCAGAGCGTCGCATAAATATGCAGACCCGGCGGATTTGAATGTCATGTACAGCCGCCCTGACGCCCGGTCACCCCTGTGACCTGGTGCGGTATAGTTCCGCTCATCTGGGGGGATGCGCGCGGTTGTCAGTGGAACGGGCTACGGTTCCACTGAATTCACAGCGCGGCCGACATCGGTGCGGGGATCTCCCAGGAACACCGTGGAACGGCTACGCCGAGGTCGCGATCCCCATCGCATCGCGCCGCGGCGGCGCAGCCATGAATGCAATTTCGGGGGAATGCATTGGCGCAATCAAGGACCTTTCTCGCCGACCGGGACAATGAGTTCCGGGAACTGCTCGACGCGCTCTCCGAGGTCCGGTCCGGGCGCGCGGCCGTCACCGTGGTCGACGGCCCCTCGGGGCTGGGGAAGACCGCTCTCCTCGACGCCCTGGGCCGGGAGGCGCGGGACCAGGAGATGACGGTGTTGAGGGCCCGCTGCAGCATCGTCGAGCGCGACTTCCACTTCGGCGCCGTCCGCCAGCTCCTCGCTCCCGTGCTCGGCGCTCCGGCCGCGCGGCGCCCGGCCGCCGCGCAGAAGGCGGAGGCGGTGCTGGAGGGGATGCCCTACCGGATGCCCGAGCCCGGTTCGGCGGCCGCCGACTTCGACCGGCTGGCGTCGCTGTGCGCGCCCGTCCTGCAACTGGCCGAGGAGCGGCCGGTGGTCCTGGCGGTGGACGACGTCTGCTGGGCCGACGAGTACTCGTCCCAGTGGCTGGCGTTCCTGGCGCGCCGACTGGACGACGTCCCGGTGCAGCTCGCCGTCGTTTCCCGGGGCTCGCTGCCGAACGCCGGCGGTGAGCTGGTCCACGAGCTGATGCAGCACCCGGCGTGCCGGGTGGTCCAGCCCGGGCTGCTGACCGTGGAGGGCGCGGCCCGGGTCGTCGCCGAGGGCGTCGGTCCCGGGGCCGCCGAGGCGTTCGGCCCGGAGTTCCACGCGATGACCGGGGGCAACCCCGCCCTGGTCGCCGCCCTGGTCCGCGAGCTGGGCAGGACGGGCGGGCTGCCGGAGACCACCGGGCTCGTTCGCCCCGGCGCGGTCGGTGAGCGGGTGCTGCCGACCGCGTTGCGGGCCCTGCTCCGCCGGGAGCCGCCCGTGGTGCTGCGGGTGGCCGGTCTGCTGGCCGAACTGGGCGTCGACACCGGGACCGACGTCCTGCGGACCGTCACCGGGCTGGAACAGCCGCTGCTCGACCATGCGGTGACCGCCCTGGAGGGCAGCGGGCTGCTCGCCGCCGGTCCGGCCGGGCGGTTCTGCCACCCGCAGGTCTCGGAGTCGCTCGCCGGCCTGCTCGCGGCCACCGACCGGGCCATCGCGCACGCCGACACCGCACGGGCGCTGTTCCGGGCCCGGGCGGCCGCGGAACGGATCGCGGCCCACGTGGTGGCCGGCGCGAGCACCGGCGAGCCGTGGCGGGTGGAGGTGCTGCGCCGGGCCGCACGGTCCGCGGGCGAGCGGGGCGACACGGCCGCGGCCGTCCGCTTCCTCCGGCACGCGCTCACCGAGACCGCCTCGACGGAGGTCCGGCACCGGCTCCTGGTGGAGCTGGGCACCGCCGAGGCCCACAGCGACCTGAACGACTGCGTGCGGCACCTCGGCGAGGCCGAGACCCTGAGCACCGATCCCGAGCAGCGGGCGGAGTTCGTGCCGTTGCTCGCTCGCGCCCTGGTCCAGTCGGGGCTGCCCCGCCCGGCGATCGACCTGCTCGACCGCACGGCGGCGGAACTCTCCGACACGAACCGGCTGCTGCTGCCGATCCTGAGCCTGCGCGCCGTCATTCCCGACGGGGGACGGCCCGCCTGCTGGGGCTCCCTGACCACCCGCGGGCCGCGGGCGGAGCCCACCGGCCGGACGCCGGACGAGCGCGGGCTGCTGGCGGCGCTCGCGATGCGGTCCGTGATCGCCCTGGACGGCGCCGACCGTGCCGGGGAACTCGCCGGGAACGCCCTGCGCGGGTTCCACCCGGCGCAGGACCAGGCCCAGACCGCCGTGCTGGCCGTGACCGCCCTGCTCGACGCCGACCGGATCGAGACCGCCCGTCGCGGGGCCTCGGAGATCCGGGCGGCCGACCTCGCGCACTGGCCGCCGGCCGCGCGGGCGGTGACGGCCGCGGTCCGGGCACGGCTGCGCCACCGGACCGGTGAGCTGGCCGCGGCCCTGGACGAGGCCGAGCACGCCCTGGCCCTGTCGGACGAGCCGCACCCGTACCTGCCGCACGTCGTCGCGGCCGCCGTGCAGGTCCTGCTGGAGACCGACCGGGTCGAGGCCGCGGCGGAGCTCGTCGAACGCGTCGCCGGGGCCGCCGGCCACGCCGGCTGGACGTGGCCGTACTTCCTGGAGGCCCGCGCGCGCGTGCGCATGGCCCAGGGGCAGGCCGCGGCGGCGCTGCGGGACCTCATGGAGTGCGGACGGCTCATGGAGGAGCTCTGGGGGGACAATCCGGGCCGGATCGCCTGGCGCTCCCGGGCGGCGGTCATCGAGCACCGGCTGAACCGCCCGGAGGCGGCCCAGGAGTTCGCCGCCCAGGAGGTGGAGCAGGCGCAGGCCTGGGGTGCCCCGGTGGTGCTGGCCCGGGCCCTGCGGGTGGCCGCGCTGGTCGGTCCCAGGGCGCTGGCCCGGACGGGCCTGGAGGACTCGGTGGCGCTGCTGGAGAACGCGTCCGATCCGCTGGAGCTCGCCCGATCGGTGACGGCGCTCGGCACCCTGCTCGCGGCCACCGGGCACACGGACGCCGGACGGGCCCGGTTGCGCCAGGCCCTCGCGCTCACCCAGGCCGCCGGGGCCACCGCGCTGGCGGGCCGCGTGCACAACGAGCTGCTGGCCACCGGCGCCCGCCCGCGGCGGCTCCCGCAGGTCGGGCCGGAGTCGCTGACCCCGAGTCAGCAGCGGATCGCCCGACTGGCCGCCGAGGGGCTGAGCAACGAGGACATCGCGGCCCGGCTCTACATCACCCGGCGCACGGTGGAGTTCCATCTGACGCACGTGTACCGGAAGTTGTGCATCGACGGACGGGTCGGCCTGCGCGCCGCGCTGTTCGGGGAGGCGGCCTAGGCGCTGGCCGGCCCGGGGCTCCCCGGGCCGGCCAAGGCGCTAGATCAGCGGATGCGGCTCCCGGCGGCCCTCGGGTGCGAGGGGTGTGAGGCCGGTCCTGGCGCCTGCGGACGCGAGCCGGCCGCGGTGCCAGTTGAAGGCGCAGGACTCGTCCAGCCGCAGGGGTTGCAGGCCCTCGGGCACGATCTTGACCGCGTGCCAGCCCATGCGGACGAGCGCCTCGGGCAGCCGGTGGGTGAGGTCGACCGCCACCGGCCGCACGCCCTGCTCCGCGAGTGCCCGCACCAGCCCGTCGACGGTGAGCCCGTCCGGTGCGGCACCCGCTCCGGCGTCGGCGAGGAGCCGCGCCTCCTCCGGGACGAACCCGGCGGCCCAGGACGCCACCGCCGCCGCGCCGTGCTCGGAGGCGAAGTACTGCGCGCGTTCGAGCTCGGTGCGCGGCTGCGCGGTCGGCGCGTCCGCGGGGTCGTTGCGGTTGACCAGGCGGAGCGCGGAACGGATCTGCATGGCTTCCTGCAGGGCCTTGCCCAGAGCGGTGCAGGCGTCCCCGGACGCGCAGGCGCCGACGGCCGCGAGCCGCCCGGGGCCGTCCGTGTCGACGATCACTGCGGTGGCGCAGTGGACGCCGGGCAGGCCGGTGGGGATCCAGGCCAGCACCGGTCGCAGTCCGGCGGCGGATGCCGCCCGGTGGGCGAGCCGGAGCCGCTGCCGGCCGGGGGTCGCCGGGCTCTGCCGCAGGACGGCCTCCGGGTCGGCCACGGGCAGCGGCAGCCGGCACTGCCAGGCGGTGATGAGCGCGTCCCGCTCGATCACCTCCAGCAGGGCCGACAGCAGGGCCTGCTCGGGGGTCGCTCCGGAGGCGGCTCCCGACGGGGACGGGTCGAAGCCCGCCGCGTCGTCCGGGTGGGCCGGGTAGTCGACCAGGCCCGCCGGGACGTGCACCCCGCCGCCGTCGACGAGCGACCGGCCCGGGTACCAGCGCAGTTCCCGGCGGGCCGCGGCCGGGTCCGCCAGCTCGGCGCCCTTCCGGGTGAAGTCCAGGGCGGAGCCCGCCAGTTCGGCCGCCGAGGCGACCGTCACCGGGTCGCCCGCCGGGTACAGGGCGAAGCGCTCCACCGCCTCGCCCGCGGCACGCACCAGGGTGTCGCCGCGCGAAGCGCCGTACGCGCCGACCACCTCGCGGGCGAGCGTGCTCCCTTCGCGGGAGGCGGCCCCGGTGCGCGCCGGGTGCAGTTCCACCAGGCCCTGCCAGAGCGGCTCGTCCGGCAGGCGGGGCGGGCGGAGCGCGCCGGCCGCGGCCAGGCCGTTGTGCGGGTCGAGCGTGGCGATGAAGTCGATCACGGGGCTGCCTCGAGGACCTCGGCGTACAGTTCGGTGAGCTCGTGGACGGTGAAGCCGGCCAGCATGGGCAGGCCGCCGCCCCAGGCGCGGGCGGCCGCCCTGGCCAGGTCGGCGGGCGCGGGCGCGGGGCCGGCGAACGCGTCGACGCCCCAGTCGGCCGCCAGCGTCCTGATGCCGTGGACGGGGTCGTCCGCCAGCCCGGGCGCTCCGGCCCTGACGGCGTCCCAGGCCTGCCGGAGCCGTTCCCGGTCACCGAGCCTGGCGTCGCCGGCCATGATCCGGCGCCACACCACGGGCAGGACGGCGGCGGTGGCGGCCATCTTGCGCACGCCCGCGCTCGCGGACAGCTCGTTGGCCAGGAACCAGGTCTTCGCGGCGAAGGGGTCGCGGCCGACCATGCTCAGTCCGAGGACGGTCCGCGCGCTCAGCACGGCGACCTCGGCCGCCGGCCGTCCGGTGCTCCCGGCTGCCGCGAGTTCCCGCAGCAGGTCGCGGGCCTCGGTCTCGGCCGCCGCCGGGCAGCGCCTTCCGGGAATCGTCAGGTAGGCGTTGGCCATGCGCATCATCGCCTCCAGCGTCCCCTCCCGCAGGAGGGGGCCCGGGAGGGAGGCGGTCGCGACCGGGTCCAGCACCGCCGTGTCGGCGGACAGCAGGGGATGCATGACGAGCTTGCGGCGGCCCTCGACCAGCACCGTGGCGGCGCAGCTCACCTCGGCGGCGGTGCCGACGGTGGTCGGGACCGCGACGAGCTCCGGGTACGGTCCGGCGAGCGGTTCGGCCGGGCCGCCGTGCACCAGTCCGGGACGGGGACCGCCGAGCCGGATCCGCGTCGGCGTGCCGGGGGCGGCGGTGAACAGCCGGGCCAGTGCGGCCTGGTCCAGCACCGCGCCGCCGCCGACCACGACCACGCGCTCGAACTCGCGCAGCTGCCCGGCGAGGACGACGGCGCTGTCCAGGTCACCGGCCAGGGGGTCGACGCGGATCACCTCCCCGTCGTGGGGGAGCGATTCGGCGAGACCGGGCTGGTCGGCGTCCACGACGAGGACCGTCCGGTGGGAGCGGACCCGCCGCCACACCTCGGCCAGCGCGCCCTCGCCGAAGTGGATCTGCGTGCGCTGGCGCCAGACCGCCGGCGGCCCGGGGCGGTCGGTCCCTCCGGTCACCGGTGCCCCACCCGTCGGGAGGTCTCGGCGAGGCCCTCGGCCACCGCCTCGGCCAGGTCGGCGTGGTCCTGCTCCGTGCTGGTGAGGACCGGGATGAGCTGGACGGCGCCGGGGCCGGGGTAGACCAGGGCGCCGTGCGAGCGGATCGCCGCGATCGCGCCCTGGACGGCCCGGCCGTCCAGCGGGTCGCCGTCGGCGTCGCGCAGGTGCAGGGCGCGGAAGCAGCCGACGCCGGTGGTCCTGGCCACCAGCGGCAGCCGGTCGGTCAGTTCGGCGAGGAGCGCGTCCAGGGCGGCGGCGGTCCGTGCGCCGGCGGCCAGGGCGTCGAGCTCGTCGAACTGCCGGAGCGTGGCCGAGACCGCGGCGCAGCTGGCGGGGCTGCCGGCCTGGGTCTCGGCGTGGACCAGGATCGCGTCCCGCCGCTCGAACCCCTCGGCGACGGCGTGCGAGACGAGCACGGCCGAGGCGGCGCAGCTGCCGTTGGTCAGGCCCTTGGAGGTGAGGAGCAGGTCCGGTGCCTCGGCCCAGCGCGAGCTGGCGAACAGCGGGCCGGTCCGGCCGAAGCCGGTCGCCACCTCGTCCGCGACCAGCAGGAACCCGTGCTCGCGCCGCAGCCTGATCATGGCCTCGACGAAGGCGTCGGACAGCGGGTGCGCCCCGGACCCGAGGACCGGCTCGCACACCAGCGAGGCGACGCGGGAGCCGTGGCGGGCCATGAACCGCTCGAGTTCCTCCGGGTCCGCCGGGTCGACGTGCCGGACGTTGCGCAGGTCGACGCCGTACAGCTGCTGGTCGAGCGCCTCCCCGGTGAGGGAGTGGGCCCCGTACGTCAGCCCGTGGTAGCTGCCGCGCAGGCCGACGACGAGCTTGCGCTCCGGCTGGCCCCGGAGCACCGCGTACTGGCGGGCGAGCTTCATCGCGAGGTCGTTCGCCGCCCCGCCGGAGGTGGAGAACACGGCGCGCCGGTAGGCCGTTCCGGCGGCGGCGACCAGGTCCTCGGCGGCCCTGACCGCGTAGTCGTGCGAGTAGCGGAACAGGCTGAGGTAGGAGGCGTCCCGGCCGGTGGCGGCGATCGCGTCGCCGATCGCGTCGTTGCCGTAGCCGAGGTTGACGTTCCACAGGCCGCTGGTGGCGTCCAGCACCTCGGTGCCGTCGGCGAAGCGCAGCCGGGTGCCGCGGGCGCCGGTGGCCCGGCGGTCGACCCGGCCGAACTCGCTGGGCGGGAGCAGGAACTCCCAGAGCGGATAGGTGTTCACGGTGGTCACGCGGGCCTCCTGGCGGTCAGCACGAACAGGGGCGAGCCCTCGGCCATCCGGCGCACGGGGTGGACTTCGACGGCCGGGAACCCGGCGTCGGACAGCTCCTGCCGGAGCGTGTCCAGGTCGGGCGTGTGGACGGTGGAGGTCAGCAGCAGGGGCCGGCCCTCGCGCCCGAGGTGCAGGACGGCCACCCGGCGGCGCTGCAGGTGCGGTTCCTGGTACTCGACGAGGAAGTCCACGGCGTCGGCGGTGGTCATGGGGTGCACGGCCTCGGTGGGCGCGGCCGCCGGGGGGTGGAGGCTGAGGACGAACTCGCCCCCGGGCTCCAGGTGGTCGTGGACGCGGCGCAGGAAGGCCGGTCGTACCTCGGGCGGCACCAGTCCGATGGTGGTGGTGCCGAGGACCGCGGCCCGGAAGGTCCGGCCCAGGTCCAGCTCGAACATGTCGGCCTCGACGGTCTCCAGCCGCTGCGCCAGGTGCCGGGCGGCGGGGTCGGCGAGGCGCCGGGTCAGCTCGGCGAGCAGGGAGGCGGACAGGTCCAGCGCGGTGACCCGGTGCCCTGCGGCGAGCATCGGGATGGTCAGCCGGCCGGAGCCGCAGGCGAGTTCGAGGACCGGGCCGGACACGCCGCGCAGCCGGGTAAGCAGATCGGGGATCTCGCTGGTGTCGTGGACGGTGAGCCGGTGGTACACCGGCCCGCCCAGGGGTCCGTACATGTCGGTGACGGTGAGCGAGGTGCCGAGGGCGGCGGCGATCCGGCCGGCCAGGCCGGGCAGCGCCGCCGGTTCGATGGTGCCGGTGCTCATCGGTCGCCCTCCGCACGGGCCGGCGAGCCGCTGCCGCCGAGGCGGGCGGTCAGGTCGGCGTGCAGTTCCGCCGCCCGGGACGGGGTCACCTGGAACAGCCGGGCGGCTTCGGCCGCGGCCTGCTCCGCCTCGTCCAGCACCGCGAAGACCTCCAGCAGCCGGGCGGAGTCCCGTCCGAGCCGGAACAGCCGGGAGCCGTCGGCCGGCACGGCGTAGCAGGTGCCGTCGTGTTCGGTGATCAGCGGCGCGTCCACGGCCTCGACCGGCGCCGTCGGCAGCCCGGGGGTGAGGCGCACGCCGAACCCGGACACCGTCGGCTCGCCGCCGAACCGGCCGGCCAGCCGCCGGCGGACGTCGAGCGCCCGGAGGTAGCGGCCGAGCCAGGGCCGGGAGGCCGCGCCGGCCAGCAGGACGGACCGCTCCAGCACGCCGTCGAGCGTGGGATCGCCGCCGTGCGCGGCCAGGGCCATGGCCACCGCCTCCGCGCCGTCCTCCACCCGGGCCAGGTCGCTGCCGCCGATCCCGGTGCGGACCGTTCCGTCCGTCGTGACGTACAGCCGCCCGGTACCCGGCCGGCGGGCGGGCGCCGCCAGGGCGCCGATGTCGGCCAGGTGGACGGAGGAGTGGCCGAGCGCGGCGGCCCAGACGCCGCCGTGCGCCGCCCGGTCCGCGTCGGCGAGGAACGCCGCGTGGTCCGCCTCGCCGGTGATCCGCACGACCGTCGGACCCGCGATCGACAGGTACGGCAGCGAGCAGTAGTCGAAGGTCTGCACGTAGACCTCGTCGGCCACCGACAGCTCGTCACCCGGGTGCGCCAGGCCGCCCCCGACGGAGATCCCCGGCACCCCGGTGCCACCGCCGTCGGCGTCCTCCGCGAACAGCCAGGCCCCGGGAGCGACCAGGCCGGCGGCGAGCACCGGGTCCACGTCGCCGCCCGGCTCGACCAGCACGCCGCCCGGATTCCGCCGGTCCGGCGCCGTGTCGCCGGCGAACCATTCACAGAGCCGGTCCACGCCCTCGCGGAGCTTTTCCTCCACCGCTGTTCTCCCTCTCCGATTGCCGCCGGCGTCGCCTTTTCCCGGCGTGCCCGATCAGGACGAACGTACGGCCGGAAAGCCCATCGGGAACACCGTTGAACGACCCTGGAGTCGACCACAGGTATTTGTCCGCGCCTCCGCAGCGAAGAGCCGTCGGACACGTAGCGATCCCCGAAGCAAAAACCGCAAGGTGTTCCCACCGGCCGCGCCGGGGGCCAGGATTGGGAGCAACACCGCAACCGGACTGGAGGCACGGAATGCCCGCTGTCGAGTTTGAGAACCTGCCGGAATTCGACGTCGAAGAGCTGGAAATGCTCGACGCGCCGGGTTTCCTCGGCTGGGACAAGGAGACCTGGGCCGGCTTCGCGGTCGGCGCCGGCATCAGCGCGGGAATCCTCGCGACCTGACGAGCGACACCCGATGGACCACATCTGATGGACCACGCCCGATAAACGACTGCCAATTGGAGAATCACATGCAGCAGAACCAGGACCAGGATCCGGCCACCCGCCCCGACTTCGCGGTCGAGCCCCTGGAGGAGCTGGACGCCCCCGGCTTCATGGACGGCCTCGGGACCGGCATCACCATCGTCGGCGGCGGCGCCGCCATCCTCGAGGCGGCCGGCGTCATCGCCCTGACCTGACCGCGGTCGACACCCGAGAAATCCCACCGATCGACCGGTCGACCGGTCGACCAGTCAAGGAGAACCAGTGAACCAGGACATCACCGCCCAGCCGGAGGCCGCGGACTTCGCGGTCGAGGAGCTCGACACCCTCGCCGCCCCGGGCTGGCTGGACACCGCCCATGACGTCACGCAGATCACCGCCCTCGGTGGCGCGGCCTTCGTCATTGGCCTGAGCATCACCTGATCCACCGTAGGCTGTGGGGGCGGGCGACGGGGGCGACCCCGCGCCCGCCGCCACAGCAGGCGCTGCGAGACCGATGCACCGCCACCTCATGTCCGAAAGGAGCTGGGGGTGCTCCGGTTCCAACCATGGCGGCGCACCTCCGACCGACCATGCGAAGCTTTTACGTAAGCCTGGGCATCGTCAGCCTGGCCATACTCCTCACCAGCCTTCTCGCCCGGCACACCGACGGCCCGCTTCAGACCGGCCTCTGGGTGCTCGTCGGCGTCGAGTGCGTGGCCGCGTTGGCCGTCATGGCCCGCAGGAACTGACCGCCCGGGCTCCATCTGGAGCCACATTTTGAAGCCTCTGATCGTCTGCACAGATCTGACCAAGGAATACGGCGGATTCCGCGCCGTGGACCGGGTCTCCTTCGAGGTCACCGCCGGCAGCGTCACCGCCCTCCTCGGGCGCAACGGGTGCGGCAAGTCCACCACGCTCCGGATGCTGCTCGGGCTGACCGCCCCCACCTCCGGCAGCGCGCTGATCGACGGGGTCCCGTACCGCGAACTCCCTTGCCCCGCAAGGGTCGTGGGCGCGGCGGTCACCGACGTCCCCGGACATCCCGCGCTCACCGTGCGGGCCCAGCTGAGCCTGGTCGCCGAAGCCGTCGGCGCCCCGCCCGGGGCCGTCGACGAGGTCCTGCGGACGATCGACCTGGAGGAAGCCGAGTACCGCCGGATCGACGTGCTGTCCCTCGGCATGCGCCAGCGGCTCTCGCTCGGCTGCGCCCTGGTGGGCTCGCCCCGGATCCTGGTCCTGGACGAGCCCGCCAACGGCCTTGACCCGGACGGGATCCGCTGGCTGCGCGGCTTCCTGCGCTCCTTCGCCGAAGGGGGCGGCGCCGTGCTCGTCTCCAGCCACAGCCTGGACGAGGTCCAGCGCACCGCGGACCACGTGGTCGTGCTCGACCGGACGGTCCGGTACGCGGGCCCGCTGGACGGCCTGCTCGACGACGCCCACGCCACCCTGGACGACGCGTTCCACCACCTCCTGGACGGCACCCGCGACACCGAGGGGGCCGCCGCATGAACGCCGGACCCACCCACCCCGCCCGGTTCACCACCGTCCTGCGCACCGAGCTGCGCAAGCTGCGCGCCGGCCGCGGCCTGCTCTACACCGTCGGCACCGGCCTCGCCCTGATCGCCCTGGCCGCCATCGGCTCGGCCCGGCACGCCACCGAGGCGGCCATGCCGGCCGAGGAGGCGGCACTGGCCGTCATCCACCAGGGTTTCGCAGGGCTGCTGTTCGCCACCATCACCGGCTCGCTCCTGGTCACCGGGGAGTACCGGCACCGCACCTGGACCCGCACCTACCTGGTCACTCCGGACCGGACGCGGGTGCTCGCCGCCAAGGCGGCGGCCTCGGTGGCCGTCAGCCTCCCGGTCGGCGTGCTGTCCGCGCTCGTGAGCACCGCCATCGCGGCCGGCTTCGGCCACGCCCCCGTCAACACCTGGGAGGTGTGGCGGCTGCTGCTGACGATCGTGCTGGTCAGCACCCTCGCCGGCCCCTGGGGGGTGGCCCTCGGCTACCTGATCCGCAACCAGGTCGCCACCGTGCTCGCCGTCGTCGCGTACACCAGCGGCATCGAGGCCGTCGTGATCGTCGCGCTCCCCGACTTCGGGCGCTTCCTGCCCGGCGGCACCCAGCTGTCCCTGCTGCACGACCCCGAGCTGACCGCGCCGCTGCCCGGCTGGGCCGCGCTGGCCCTGCTCCTCGGCTACATCGCGGCGGCCCTCCTCGGTGCGGTGTTCCGGGAGCGCACGGCGGAGCCGAACTGACATGGGGACCGCCACTGCCGCACCCGTCCGGGACGTCCCCGCCAGGCCGCAGGTGCGGCCCGGGATCGAGCTCATCGCACCGGAGAACGGCGAGCGGGCCTGGACGGCCGCCGACCACGACTCGGGCCGGTTCACCCGCCTCGGCGCCGGCGCCGCCACCCTCCTCCAGGGCCTCGACGGCACCCGTGACCTGGACCGGCTCCGGGCCGACCTGGCCCCGTCCGTCCCGGCGGAGGTGCTCGACACCGCGCTGCGCCGCTTCACCGACCTCGGGCTGCTGACCGGCACCGCCCCCGAGAGCCCGGGCAACGGCCGCTTCCAGTACCGCCGCCCGGCCGCGCTGCAGTTCACGGTGTTCCGGCGCCCGGGCTTCCTCGCTCCGGGCCGCCCGCTGCCCCGGCTGATGGCCAACCGGGTGAGCACCGCGCTGTGCGGTGCCGCCGTGTTCGCCGGGCTGGCGGTGGTCCTCTCCGGCGCCGTCCGGATCTCCGAGGCCGCCTGGCGGCCCCAGCCCTGGCAGTACTGGGCGATCGCCATGGGCGTCGTGATCGCGGTCAACGGCCTGCACGAACTCGCCCACGGCGCCTGCCTCGCCCGGTACGGCGGGCACGCCCGCCGGATCGGCGTCATGCTGCTGTACCTGACGCCGGCGATGTTCTGCGACGTCACCGACGTGTGGCGGCTGCGCGACCGCCGCCAGCGGGTCATGGTCGCGCTGGCCGGGGTCACCTGCCAGCTCGGCTGCGCGGGCGTGCTCGCGCTGGGCTCGGCGGTCACCGCCGGCGCCGCCTGCGACCTGCTCGGCGTGTGCGCGACGATGACCACGTTCGCGGGGCTGTTCAACCTGCTGCCGTTCATCAAGCTCGACGGCTACATCGCCCTCATGGCGTGGGTGGACATCCCGAACCTGCGGGAGAAGAGCATGGCCGACGTCCGTGCCCTCGCCGGCTGGGTGGCCTTCGGCGGACCCCGGCCCGCCCGCACCCTGGCCGACGGCTGGGCCGTGTACGGGGCCGTCTGCCTGCTCTTCCCCTGGTTGCTGCTCGGCAACCTGCTCATCGCCGGGCGGGCGGCCCTGATCGGCTTCGGGCCGATGGGGGCGCTGTCCTGGCTGTGCCTCCTCGCCGCGCTGGCCCTCCACATCGCGGTCCGGCTGTTCCACGCCTACCGTGCGAGCGGCGCCCGCACCCCCTTGCGCGGTCTGCTCGCCCTGGGCGCGGGCGCGGCGGTCCTCGCCGGCCTCGCACACGCCCGCCCGTACACCGAGACCGAGTACGGCGCCTACACCGTCACCGGCGACGGCGTCCGTCTGCTGCTCCCGGACGCACCGGGAGTCCGCGCCCCCCAGCCGGGTGGCGAGGTCTCCCTCATGCACCTGGGGATCCTCGGGCGACAGCCCGTCGGCACCGCGGTCACCGGAACCTCCATGGGCACGGAGACCGTCCCGGCGGAGCCCTTCCTCCCGGTCACGGGGGTCCCCGGCTCGCTGTCGGCGAAGGTGTACACGCTCTCCCGCCCCACCGGCGCCGAACCGGGGGACCAGGGCATGGCGGTCGTTGCGACCGGGAGCACGGACCTCCTGACCCACCTGGCCAGGGCGGCCGTGCTCGACCCGTGGCGACTCGTGGTCGACGGCTGACGTCGCCTCCGGGGAATCCCCGCCCTACAGACGGCCCGTGAGCCAGTCGGCCGTGGTGGGGAGCCAGTCGGGGAGGGCGGTGCCCAGCAGGTGGTTGCCGTGCGGGACGAGGAGGAGCTCGGCGGCGGGGGCCTCGGCGGCGAGGGGGGTCGCGTTGGTGACGCCCGGGATCACGTCCTCGCCGCCCTCGACGACGAGGACCGGCACGGTCAGCGCGGGCACCAGGCCCGTCACGTCCAGCCGGGCGGCGAACGCGCGGGCGGCCTCGGGGCCGCCGCAGCGCTGGACGAGGGTCGCGCGGACGAACGGGGGGAGCTCGTCCCACGCCAGCCGGTACGGGCCGCTGACCAGTGCGGCGGCCCGTACGCGCGGCTCGTGGGCGGCGGCCGTCGCCGCGTAGTAGCCGCCGAGGCTCAGGCCGACGACCGCGATCCGGTCGGGGTCCAGGCCGTCGCGGCCGGCGAGGGCGTCGATCGCGCGGCCGACGACGCGCTGGTAGTCCGGTTCGGGGACGCTGCCGGCGGCGAGGACGCCCTGGCCGGGGCCGTCGATCGCGAGGACGGCCGAGCCGCGGGCCAGCAGGGCCTCGACGACGGCGTGGAACTCCTCCTTGCCGGAGTCCATCCCCGGCACGACCAGCACGACCGGCCGGGGTGCCGCCGGGCCGCCGGACGGGCGGCGCAGCCAGCCCGCGAAGCCGTCGCCCTCGACCCGTTCCGCCGCCGGGTCGAGGTGGGCCAGCGCCCGCCGCATGGCCTCGTCCGCGTCGGCGGCGGTCCGGGCGGCGGCCTCGCGGTCGGGGTGCGGGAGCCACCCGGCGACGTGGTGCCAGCGGGCGGCCGTCCGGTACGCCTCGCCGGCGGTGACGCCCCGGCCCTCGGCGGCGGCGCGCCCGGCGGCCTCCGCGTGGCGCTGCCCGGCGGCGGCGCACGCGGCGGGCCAGTCGTGCGCGGAGGCCAGCGGGGCGGTCACCCGGTCGTAGTCGTACGGGTCGAGGCCGGCGCCGTGGGCGCGGGGGCGGCTGACCTCGACGAAGGCGGCGAGGAAGCCGGGGTCGTCGAGGAAGGAGAAGAAGGAGTCGTCGGACATCGTCGGTTCCCTTTCGGCGCGGATCAGTTGACGGTCAGGACGGCCTTGCCGCGGATGCGGCGGTCGCGCAGGTCGGTGAGGGTGGCGGCGGTCTCGGACCAGGGCGCGACCCGGCCGAGCTCGGGGGTCAGGCGGCCCTCCGCGACCAGGCGGACCAGGGTGGCGAGGTCGCGGCCGTCGGGCACGTCGGAGTCGGCGTAGTGGAAGTGCCGCAGGGTCGCGGACTCCGGGCCGGTGAAGAAGTCGAAGAAGTCGAGCGTGGCGGGCCGCCGGGAGGCCTGGCCGAACCAGATCAGGGTGCCGCGCCGGGCCAGCCGGGCGAGGGCGAGCGGCAGCGCGTCGCCGCCGGTGGACTCCAGCACCAGGTCGTACGGGCCGCGCGCCGCGCCGACCTCGTGGACCACCTCGGCCGCGCCGAGCTCGGCGAGCCGCCGGCCGCGCTCGGGGGAGGCGGCGACGACGGTCAGTTCGGCCCCGGCGGCGGAGGCCAACTCGGTGAAGTAGTGCCCGACGCCGCCGGAGGCACCGGTCAGCAGCACCCGGCGGCCGGCCAGCGCGCCCGCCGTGCGGAGCAGGCGCAGCGCGGTGAGGCCGGCCAGCGGGAGGGCGGCGGCGCGGACGGCGTCGATGGAGTCGGGGAGCTCGGCGAGCGAGCTCGTGGGCACGCGCACGTACTCGGCCCAGCCGCCCGCGGGCGGGTGGCCGACCACGCGGCGGCACACGCCCGGCCCGGAGCCGTCGGCGGCGGCCTGGACGACCAGGCCCGCGACGTCCTTGCCCGGCCGCCAGCCCGGCTCGGGGGCCTCCAGCTTGAAGGTCTCACCCCGGTTGACCGAGAACGCTTCGACCTTGACCAGGGCCTCCCCCGGTCCCGGCTCCGGCTGCGCGACCTCCGCGAACCCGACCGGTGCGTCCGCCCGGCCGGTCGGTACCAGCGCCTTCATCCCGTTCTCCCCTCTCGGCGTAGCGTCCCGTTGACCGGCCCAGCACACCGCGGCGGCCCGGAGCCGGTCCAACAACCGCCGGGCGCCGCCGACAACGGGCGGTTGTCGTCCGGGGAACGGCGGCACCCGGCCTGAGCCGAGAGACACGCCCTAAGCTGACGCCTCATGGATCTTGATCTCGCGCAGGTGCGGGCGTTCGTGGCCGCCGCCGAGGAGGCGCACTTCGGGCGGGCGGCGGGGCGGCTCGGGGTCAGCCAGCAGGCGCTGTCGAAGCGGGTGGCCCGGCTGGAGGGCGCCCTCGGGGTGCGGCTGCTGGACCGGGACGCCCGGGGCGTGGGCCTCACCGAGGAGGGCCGGCGGTTCCTGGAGCCGGCCCGGCGGGTGCTCGACCAGGGGGACCGGGCGGTGGCGGCGGTGACGTGCGCCGCCCGGCCGCTGCGGATCGACGTCTGGGGTCACCTGTTCGCGCCGATGCGCACCGTCGCGCAGGCGCTGGACGGCGCGCCGGGGCTGGAGGTGGAGCCGGTGCCCGGCCGGGACCTGCCGTCGGTCGCGGCGGCGCTGCTGCGCGGGGAGTCGGACGCGGGCTTCGGCCGGGTGCACCCGCTGCCGGAGGGCCGGGACGCGGGGCTGACGCACCGGCTGGTGCGGCTGGAGCCGGTGGACGTGCTGCTGTCGGCCGGCCACCCGCTGGCCGGCCGGGACGTGCTGCGCCCGGCCGACCTGCGCGGCAGCGTGCTGCGCTACCCGGCGGCGGTGGACCGGCTGGACTTCCTGACCAGGTTCGCGGACCGGTTCGGCATCGAGCGGCGGGCCGGCTCGACCAACCTGGGGCTGGAGCACTTCGTCGAGCAGGTCCGCGCCGCCCCGGACTGCTTCTCCCTCGTCCCCGCCGACGTCCCGCTCCCGGACCGTCCGGGTGTGCGGACCGTCCCGCTGGTCGAGCCGACGCCGCTGTACGCGTGGTCGCTGCTTTGGCGCGCCGAGGGCGGCCCGGGTGACGGCGCGGCCGCCGACCAGCACCCCCGGCTCCAGCCGCTGCTGCGGGCGTTCGCCGAGGAGGCGCGGCGCAGCAGGTGGCTGGAGTACGACCCGGCCCGCGACTGGCTGCCGGACCCGGACGAGGCCGCGCTCACCCCGTAGGACCCCCTGGCCCCGTCACGCCACCGCCTGGTACGCGAGCACCTCGAAGTCCCGTGCGACCGCGGGCGGGGTGGGGCCGTCGAACATGCGCTGGGTGAGCAGGATGCCCGTCAGCCGCTCCTTCGGGTCGTTGAACCAGGTGGTGCCGAGGCCGCCGTCCCAGCCGTAGCGGCCGGGGGTGGGCAGGCCGTCGCGGGTGGTGGCGACGGAGACGCCGAAGCCCCAGCCGGTGAGCTCGTCGCGGCCCAGCAGCGGTGCGGAGGCGGTGAGTTGGGCGGGGGTGAGCTGGTTGGTGGTCATCAGCTCGACGGTGGGGCGGGAGAGGATCCGGACGTCTCCGTGGGTGCCGCCGGCGAGGAGCATCCGGGCGAAGGCGAGGTAGTCGTCGACGGTCGAGACGAGGTCGGCGCCGCCGTCGTCGAGGGCCGCGGGCCGGGACCAGGCGCTGTCGGCGGGGTCGTCGTAGACGACGAGGCCGCGGGCGGGGTCGTGCCAGTACTCGACGGGGAGCCGGTGCAACCGGTCGGCCGGGACGGTGAAGCCGGTGTCCCGCATGCCGAGGGGGCCGAGGACGCGCTCGCGCAGCACGTCGCCGAGGGGCTTGCCGCAGGCGCGGGCGAGCAGGATGCCGAGGACGACCGAGCCGGTGTGGTAGTGCCAGCCGGCCCCGGGCTGGTGCAGCAGCGGCAACTCGCCGAGCCGGCGCAGGAATTCGTCCGGCGCTGGGTAGTCGGCGCGCGGCGGCAGGACGTTGACGCCGCGTTCGGCCATGGCGGCGGCGATCGGGGCGCCGCTCGGCGTGGTGAGTCCGTAGCCGAGCCGGAAGGTGAGCAGGTCGCGCAGGCTGATCGGGCGGGCGGCGGGCTCGGTGTCGTCGAGCGGGCCGTCCGGCCGGCGCAGCACGCGCCGGCCGGCGAGTTCGGGCAGCAGGTCGTCGAGCGGGTCGTCGAGGCGCAGGACGCACTCCTCGACCAGGGTGAGCGCGGCCACGGCGGTGACGGGCTTGCTCATGGACGCGATGCGGAAGATCGTGTCGCGCCGCACCGGCGCGCCGCCCCCGGCCGTGTGGCTGCCGAGGACCTCGACGTGCTCGTCGCCGTCCCGGGCGACGGCCGCCACCAGGCCGGGCACGGCACCCCGTTCGACGTGCCCGGCCAGCACCCGGTGCAGGCGCTCCAGCCGTTCCTTCGACAACCCGCTCATCGTCCACCGCCCTTCCGGACCGCTGACGGTCCGTCGATCGACTCGTCCGGCACCACGATGGCGCACGGCGGCGACGATCGGGGCGGAACGGGGCGGGAAGGGGCTGCCGCGGCTCAGTTGGTGCGGAGCCAGTGGTCGGTGGTCCGCAGCACCGAACCGTCCGCGGCGTAGGTGGTGAAGGTCTTGACGCCGGAGCCCGGCTTCGCCATGAGGCCGAACCAGCGCAGCGTGGAGTCCCCGGCCGCGACCGGCACCGCCTCGGTGGAGCCGCCGGTCGCCCAGGTGATCACGACCTTCGCCACCTCGGGCCCGACGCCGCCGGCCACCACCGGCGGGAGGCCGGACTCCGCCGCGTCCTTGAGGCCCAGCGACGTGCTCACGCTGGCGACTCCTCCCTTGTACGGTCCGCCCGGCTCGTTGACCACGTGGACGGAGTCGTCCGGCTGCCGCTTGCCGTCCACGGTGTAGTAGAGGTTCGCCAGGTCGTTGTGCGGGGCCCAGTTGCCGGCCGCGTCCTGCGGGAGCAGCGAGCGCGGGTCCGGGTCGGCGGCGGTCCGTTCCTTCCGCATCGTCTCGATCTGCCGGAGGGCGTCCTGCTCGGTGGCCGGGCCGGGCCACTCGGCGACCCAGGCCTGCCAGGTGTGGCCGTTCGCGCTGCCCTCGCCGATCTTGACGCGGATCGGGGTGAACGGGTCCCGCGCGGCCCCGGCCGGGCTGCCCGGGGCGGACGGCGTACCCGACGAAGCCGGGGAGGCGGAGGGAGCGGCAGCCGTGGAAGGAGCCGCCGCCACCGCGGCGCCGCCCGTCCCCGGCCCGTGGCCGCCGAACGCCGAGGCGACCCCGGCCACCGCGACGACCGCCGCCGCGGCCGCCGCCCCGGCCAGCAGCCGACGGCACCGCAGCCGACGCCTCCCGCCGGCGACCAGCCGGTCGTACGGCACCGCGTCGGCCTCGATGCTCCCGGCCAGGTCGCCCAGCGCCCACGAGGCGGCGGCCTCCTCCGCCGCCGTCGGCGCGTGCTCGTTCCCGGGCATGGACTCCGTGCTCATCTGCTACCTCCGATGGTGGTCAGTCCGTCCAGCGAGGAGGACTCCCGGAGCTTGGCCAGCCCCCTGGCCGCCTGGCTCTTCACGTTCCCGACCGAGCAGTCCATCGCCGCCGCGGTCTGGGACTCGCTGAGGTCCTCCCAGTACCGCAGCACCACCGCCTCGCGCTGGCGCGGCGGCAGGGCGGCGAGCGCGGCGAGCAGCACGGCCCGGTCGTCCGGGTCGGCCCCGGCCGGGGCGGGCCGGTCGGGCGGGGCCTCTACCAGGTACTCGGCCGGTCTGCGCCGCCGCCACCGCCGGGCGTGCTCGTTGACCAGGATCCGGCGCACGTACGCGTTCGGGTCGTCCGCCGCGCGGACCTTGTTCCAGTGCACGTACGCGCGCTCCAGCGCCTGCTGGACCAGGTCCTCGGCGCCGTGCCGGTCCCCCGCCAGCAAGTACGCCGTGCGCAGCAGCCGCGTCCACGCGCTGCCGGTGAACGCGCGGAACTCGTCGTCCCGCGCGGCCTTGTGGGCTCCCATGAGCACCTCCTCACCCCACCTGAGTCCGGGGCGCCCGGAAACCGTTGCCCGCACCCGCCCGGAATCCTCCGGGCCCGCCGTGGCGTTTCCGCACCGATCCGGCCACCCGCCGTTCGCGGATCGCCACCGGCGACTGTGACACTGGAGGGGCTCGAAAACCGAGGTGCGCGCCGCCGTGCCTCCTTGCGAACCTAGAGGGATGCCCGCAGTGAGTTCTCCCGCAGTCCAGTCCGCCGCCGCTCCCGCGGAGGGCCCCGGTATCGGCGAGCTGGCCGCCCGCCTGCCCGAGCTGACCCTGCGCGACGAGGTGCGGATCGGACGCCGGCTGGAGGGGGCCCGCCGGGTCCGCAAACCCGAGGCCCGGCAGAAGATCGCCACCGAGATCGCCGCCGACATCGAACGCGCCGAGCTGCTGGTCGAGCAGCGCCGGGGCGCCGTCCCGAAGATCACCTATCCCGCCGAGCTCCCGGTCAGCCAGAAGAAGGACGAGATCCTGGCGGCGATCCGGGACCACCAGGTGGTGATCGTCGCGGGCGAGACCGGCTCCGGCAAGACCACCCAGATCCCGAAGATCTGCCTGGAGCTCGGCCGGGGCGTGCGCGGCCTGGTGGGCCACACCCAGCCCCGCCGGATCGCGGCCCGCACGGTGGCCGAGCGCGTCGCGGAGGAGCTGCGCAGCCCGCTCGGCGAGGCCGTCGGCTGGAAGGTCCGCTTCACCGACCAGGTCGGCCAGGACACCCTGGTCAAGCTGATGACGGACGGCATCCTGCTCGCCGAGATCCAGACCGACCGGGACCTGCACCAGTACGACACCCTGATCATCGACGAGGCGCACGAACGCAGCCTCAACATCGACTTCATCCTCGGCTACGTCAAGCAGCTGCTGCCGCGCCGCCCGGACCTCAAGGTCGTGATCACCTCCGCGACCATCGACCCCGAGCGCTTCGCCCGGCACTTCAACGACGCCCCGATCATCGAGGTCTCCGGCCGGACCTACCCCGTGGAGGTCCGCTACCGCCCGATCCTCGACGAGGACGCCGAGGACGACTCCACCGACGCCGACCGCGACCGGGACCAGATCCAGGCGATCTGCGAGGCCGCCCAGGAGCTCCAGGCCGAGGGGCCGGGCGACATCCTGGTCTTCCTCTCCGGCGAGCGCGAGATCCGCGACACCGCCGACGCGCTCACCCGCCTGAAGCTGAAGTCCACCGAGATCCTGCCGCTGTACGCCCGGCTGAGCTCGGCCGAGCAGCACCGGGTGTTCCAGCGCTCCGGCAGCCGCCGGATCGTGCTGGCCACCAACGTCGCCGAGACCTCGCTGACCGTCCCCGGCATCAAGTACGTGATCGACCCGGGCACCGCCCGCATCTCCCGCTACAGCCACCGCACCAAGGTGCAGCGGCTGCCGATCGAGGCGGTCAGCCAGGCCAGCGCCAACCAGCGCAAGGGCCGCTGCGGGCGCACCTCGGACGGCATCTGCATCCGGCTGTACTCGGAGGAGGACTTCCTCTCCCGGCCGGAGTTCACCGACGCCGAGATCCTGCGCACCAACCTGGCCTCGGTCATCCTGCAGATGACGGCCGCCGGCCTCGGCGACATCGCCGCGTTCCCGTTCCTGGACCCGCCGGACTCGCGCAACATCAAGGACGGCGTGCACCTGCTGCACGAGCTCGGCGCCCTGGACCCGGACGAGAAGGACCCGCGCAAGCGCCTCACCGCGCTCGGCCGCAAGCTGGCGCAGCTCCCGGTGGACCCGCGGATGGCCCGCATGGTGCTGGAGGCGGACAAGAACGGCTGCGTGCGCGACGTCATGGTGATCGCCGCCGCGCTGTCCATCCAGGACCCGCGCGAGCGCCCCACCGAGAAGCGCCAGGCCGCCGACGACCGGCACCGCCGGTTCACCTCGGAGACCTCCGACTTCCTCTCCTACCTGGCGATGTGGCGCTACGTCCGGGAGCAGCAGAAGGAGCTCTCGTCCTCGGCCTTCCGCCGCATGTGCAAGGCGGAGTTCCTCAACTACCTGCGCATACGGGAGTGGCAGGACATCTACACCCAGCTGCGCACGGTGGCGAAGCAGTTGGGGGTGACGATCGAGGAGCCGCATCCGGACGCCGAGCCGGACGCGGACCGGATCCACCAGTCGCTGCTCGCCGGGCTGCTCTCCCACATCGGCCTGTTCGACGTGGAGAAGCGCGAGTACGGCGGCGCGCGCGGCGCCCGGTTCGCGGTCTTCCCGGGCTCCGGCCTGTTCAAGAAGCCGCCGCGCTGGGTGATGTCGGCCGAGCTGGTCGAGACGTCCCGGCTGTGGGCCAGGATCAACGCGAAGATCGAGCCGGAGTGGGTCGAGCCGCTGGCCGGCCACCTGCTCAAGCGCAGCTACAGCGAGCCGCACTGGGAGAAGAAGGCCGGCGCCGTCCTCGGCTACGAGCGGGTGACGCTCTACGGGATGCCGATCGTCGCCCAGCGCAAGATCAACTACGGGAAGATCGACCCGGAGCTGTGCCGCGAGCTGTTCATCCGCAACGCGCTGGTGGAGGGCGACTGGGAGACCCACCACAAGTTCTTCGCGGAGAACCGCAGGCTGCTCGGCGAGGTCGAGGAGCTGGAGAACCGGGCCCGCCGGCGCGACATCCTGGTCGACGACCAGACCCTCTTCGACTTCTACGACGCCCGGCTGCCCGAGGACGTCGTCTCCACCCGGCACTTCGACGCGTGGTGGAAGAAGGCCCGGCACGAGCAGCCGGACCTGCTCAGCTTCGAGAAGTCGATGCTGATCAACGACGCCGCGGACGGCGTCACCGAGGCCGACTACCCGGACCACTGGCAGCAGGGCAAGCTCCGCTTCACGCTGACCTACCAGTTCGAACCGGGCAGCGACGCGGACGGCGTGACCGTCCACATCCCGCTGCCGGTGCTCAACCAGGTCACCGCGGAGGGCTTCGACTGGCAGATCCCGGGCCTGCGCGAGGAGCTCGTCACCGCGTGGATCAAGTCGCTGCCGAAGGCGGTCCGGCGCAACTTCGTGCCCGCGCCGGACTTCGCCAAGGCCGCGCTGCGCGCGGTGAAGGACCGCCAGGAGCCGTTGCTCCCGTCCCTGGAGCACGCGCTCAAGCGCCTGACGGCCGTGACCGTCCCGCCGGAGGCCTGGGACGACGACCGGGTGCCGGACCACCTCAAGGTCACCTTCCGGGTCGTGGACGGCCGCCGCAAGCTCGCCGAGTCCAAGGACCTGGAGGAACTGCGGCTGCGGCTCAAGCCGAAGCTCAAGGAGACGCTGTCCTCGGCGGCCTCCGGCCAGGGCATCGAGCAGGGCGGGCTGACCGCCTGGCCGGCCGGCCTGCCGGTGCTCCAGCGCACGTTCGAGCAGCGCTCGCGCGGCCACTCGCTGCGCGCCTACCCGGCGCTGGTGGACGAGGGGCAGTCGGTCGGCGTGAAGCTGTTCGACACCCCGGAGGCCCAAGCGCGGGCGATGTGGGACGGCACCAGGCGGCTGCTGATGCTGACCACCAACTCGCCCGCCAAGTCGATCCAGGGCCGCCTGGGCAACCAGGCCAAGCTGGCGCTCTCGCACAGCCCGCACGGCTCGATCACCGCCCTGTTCGAGGACGTGGTGGCCTGCGCGACGGACCGCCTGATGACCCTGGGCGGCGGCCCGGCCTGGGACGAGGCGGCCTTCGGCAAGCTGCACGACAAGGTGCGCGCGGACCTGTACGACCTGTCCGCGGACGCCACGCTGAAGACGGCCACCGCGCTGATCGCCTTCCACAAGGCCTCGACCCGGCTGCGGACGGTCGGCAGCCCGGTGCTGCTGAACGCGGTGAACGACGTCCGGCTGCACCTGGCCTCGCTCGTCCACCCGGGCTTCGTGACGGACACCGGCTGGCAGCGCCTGCCGGACCTCAAGCGCTACCTGCTGGCGGTGGACCGCCGGCTGGAGGCGCTGCCCAACCACCCGCAGCGGGACGCCCAGCAGCTGCTGAAGGTCCAGCAGGTGCAGCAGGCCTACGGGGAGCTGCTGGCGGCCGTCCCGGCCGGGCGGCAGCCGTCCGCGGAGGTGCGGGCCATCCGCTGGATGATCGAGGAGCTGCGGGTCAGCTTCTTCGCGCAGTCGCTGGGCACGCCGACCCCGGTGTCGGAGAAGCGGATCATGAAGGCGATGGAGGCGGCGCGGGCCGCGCTCTGAGTTCCCGCCGGTGGCCGGGGGTGGGCCCTCAGGAGCCAGTTCGACCTGGGGGCCCACCATGGGCTACGATCTGTCTTGTTCGCAGCGCGGCAAGCGAGTGAACGAGATCAGAAAACTCTGGTCCCGTGGAGCAGTTGGTTAGCTCGCCACCCTGTCAAGGTGGAGGTCGCGGGTTCAAGTCCCGTCGGGATCGCCGCAGTGGGGGGGGGGGGGGCGGCCGGTAGGGGTCGGGGCGCCCCGGGAGGGGGGGAGGGCCGCCCGCAAC
>NZ_JBHWGD010000030.1:0-4209 GCF_042733235.1 Kitasatospora sp. NPDC059722 | reverse complement strand
TGTGGTTTCTTTTATGTCGTGTGGGGGGGGGGGTGGCGGGGTTGCCTGGCGCGGGCGGGGGCGGGCGGGGGCGCCGGCGCTCCCCGTCAGCGGCCCCCCGGCCTCTCGCGTTTTGGGCGCACGACCCCTTACCCCGCACTTGGTCTGGACCACAAGTGACGGAGCGCGTGACGGTCGTCACTTACGTTTTCCCCACAACCGGCGCGGCACGACCTCGCTCGGAAGCCACTAATTTAATATGTAAAATTGTACAGTTATTCACTGTAAATCCCCCCCGCCCCATGGGCATCAAATCGTTATCCGGAGTTCAACATTCCGACAGATCGGCGACCGGCCCCGGGCATGGCAAAGGGGCTGCTTACCGGACCCGGCGGAGTCCGGTAAGCAGCCCCTTTAAAGAGCCTTCGGCCTATCAGGCCTCGGTGCGCTGGGCGGGAATCCCGGCCAGCAGTGCGCGCACCTCCGCCTCGCGGTAACGGCGGTGACCGCCGAGCGTGCGAATCGACGTCAGCTTGCCCGCCTTGGCCCAGCGGGTGACCGTCTTCGGGTCCACGCGGAACATGGTGGCAACCTCTGCCGGCGTCAGCAGCGGCTCAGCATCAGGGGTACGAGCGGTCATGAGCGGCCTCCTCGGGAGAACCGAACCAGGGCGGTTCTATCCTTCAAATTCTGCACCTTGGCCCGCGATGCCCGAAATGGCATAGACGGGCCGAGTCGGTTATAGGACGAACGGCTTGTCCTGGTGTCTACAACTACACCATCCGTCCAGCCCTATCGACCAAACCGCCAAAATTGACCCCTCACGGGTTCAAGGCCGACGGATGGCGATGGACCACCCCATAACGGACAGTCACACGCCAGTGACATCCGGTTACGAGGGGACCAGACCCTCCGTTTCCCCGCAAAGCGCGCATCGACTCCAGAACCACCCAAAAGTGGGCACGCTCGCGTGGAGTTGGGCTGGTTGTCCCATTTTTGCACATAGGGGTAAGTTCGCGTCAACGGTGAGTAGTGTCACGTTCGACAGGTATTGACCCGAACCGGGACCTTCGTCATGCGGCTCGGGCCGAAGGACCCTTCCAGTCATACACGGGCGCTCGGACGCCAGTTCGCCCGCTAGTTCGCGTACCGCAGCGCCAGGACGCGCCGCCAGCGCACCGTCAGCTCCCCGTACACCCGCAGCGCCTCCGCGTCGTCCCCCGCCCGCAGCGCCCGCAGGCCGTCCTCCAGCTCCCCCGCCGAACGGTCCGCCAACAACCGCTCCGGTCCCAGCAGATGCACCAGCCCCCCGTAGTCCAGCTCCACCAGCGAACGCGGATGGAACTCCTCCAGCCACCGCCCGACCTGCTCGGCCCCCCGCACCAGCTCCCCCTCCGGAACCGCCTCGCGCAACGCCCGGTAGGCCCGGGCCACCCGTCGGCGCGCCTGCGACATCGGCGTCAAGTAGAACAGCGCCGGCGCCCGGCCCCCCGCCCCCTCCCCCTTATCCCCCGCTTCCGCCGGAACGAAGCAGCGGTCCTCCTCCCCGAACGGCAGGAACCACCGCACCGGCACCTCCCACCGGCTGGTGAGGATCCACGGCCGGGCGTCCGGGTGCTCGGCCCGCCAGCGCTCCCGGTCCGCCTCCGCGGCGGCCCGCGCCACCGGCGGCAGCGCGGTGTCCAGCAGCGCCACCGGAGTCCCCGCCCGCAGCTCCTCCAGCGCCTGCCAGCTGCGCAGCCTGGTCGCCCACGGGCAGACGTAGAGGACGCCGTCCACCAGCCGCACGAAGGCCCGCTCGCTCTCCCGCTCGGGCAGTGCCCGGGGCGTGCGCCCGACCAGCCCGGCGAGCGCCTCGCGCTGCTCCGCCAGCACCGCCTCGGCCACCGGCCGGGCGGCCTCCGCGGCGTCCGGACCGTGCTGCGCCGCGTACGCCTGCCAGCGCGCCCGCTCGGGCTCCGGATAGGCGGCCAGCGGCTCGTAGACCCGCAGGTGGGCGGCGTACGGCGGCTGTACGGAAGTACGGACGACGGTCACGTCCTGCATGGTCGCACGCGGGGCGCGGCGCCGGGAGGGCGCGCCCCCGAACGGTTCGCGCCCGCACTCCGGGGGCCCTCTCGTCTCACCCCTCGGACAACCGGCACAAGCTCGGACAAGAGGGCCGATCGTCGACGGGCACGCGACTACGCTTCGCCTTAGGCGCCCGCACCACAGCAGCGGGCCTTCGATACTGGAGTCACCACAGTGACCGACGTACAGACATCCGCCACGCACCCCGCACCCGGCGTGCTCAGCAGGATCTTCCGTACCGAGCAGGACGGCGCCCCCGGCGACGGCCACGAGCAGGTCGTCCTCTGCCACGACCGCAGCTCCGGGCTCAAGGCGATCATCGCCATCCACTCCACCGCGCTGGGCCCCGCCCTCGGCGGCACCCGCTTCTTCCCGTACGCCTCCGAGGAGGCGGCCCTGGAGGACGCGCTGAACCTGTCCCGCGGGATGTCCTACAAGAACGCGCTCGCCGGGCTCGACCTCGGCGGCGGCAAGGCCGTCATCATCGGCGACCCGAACAAGGACAAGAACGAGGCGATGCTCCGGGCCTACGGCCGCTTCGTCGAGTCCCTGCGCGGCCGCTACATCACCGCCTGCGACGTGGGCACCTACGTGCAGGACATGGACGTCATCGCCCGCGAGACCGGCTTCGTGACGGGCCGCTCGCCCGAGCACGGCGGCGCCGGCGACTCCTCCATCCTGACCGCCTTCGGCGTCTTCCAGGGCATGCGCGCCAGCGCCCAGGCCCGCTGGGGCCAGCCGACCCTGCGCGGCAAGCGGGTCGGCGTCGCGGGCGTCGGCAAGGTCGGCCACTACCTGGTCGGCCACCTCGTCGCGGACGGCGCCACCGTGGTCGTCACCGACCCGTTCGAGGCCGCGGTCAACCGCGTCCGCGCCGCCCACCCGGAGGTGGAGGTCGTCGCCGACACCACCGCCCTGCTCCAGGCGAAGCTGGACGTCTACGCCCCCTGCGCGCTCGGCGGCGCCCTGACCGACGACGTCGTCGCCGCGCTCGGCGAGTCCGGCACCTCGATCGTCTGCGGCGCGGCCAACAACCAGCTGTCCCACGCGGGCGTCGAGAAGGACCTCGCCGACCGCGGGATCCTCTACGCCCCGGACTACCTGGTGAACTCCGGCGGCGTCATCCAGGTCGCCGACGAGATCGACGGCTTCAACTTCGAGCGGGCCAAGAACAAGGCCACGAAGATCTTCGACACCACCCTGGAGATCTTCACCCGGGCCGCCGCCGACGGCGTCCCGCCGGCGGTCGCCGCCGACCGCCTGGCCGAGAAGCGGATGCGCGAGATCAGCGCGCTGCGCACGGTCCTGCTCCCGGGCGCCCGCCGCGCCTGATCCGGCCCCGTCCGGAGCCGATCCGGTCACTCCGTGCGCGGGGGACGGCCCTCCTCCGTCCCCCGCGCATCACGATGTGGAACCGGATTCTCACTTCTGCGCCCGAACGGGTGATCCGAGGTCCCCCTTGGGGGGATAATCGATCCCGGAACGACGGACCTCAGACACCTCCGGACAGCGCGCAAACCGCCGCAAAACCTCCCTTGACCTGGGAAGACCTGGTCGCGGGTGCGGTCGGTGCGCGCCACGTCACACCGACGACGTACCGTCCAGCGGCGGAAACAGGTACCGTTAATGCTCCAAGGGACGGTCCTCCCCATTCGGGCAGGCCGGTCCTGATCATGAACACGTGTCAGACTCGGGGCCGTGAGCCCCATCGTTGAGGGGGTCGACCCATGGGGCGCGGCCGGGCCAAGGCCAAGCAGACGAAGGTCGCCCGCGAGCTGAAGTACAACAGCGGCGGGTTCGACGCTAACCGTCTGTCCAACGAGCTGGGCGTATCGCCGTCCACCGCTTCGATCGACCCCGAGCCGATCGAGGAGGAAGAGGACGACGACCCGTACGCGGAGTACGCCGCCCGCTACGCCGACCTCGACGACGAGGACGACACCGAGCCGGGCACCGGGCCGTCGCAGGCCTCCCGCCGCTCGTAACCGCCGTACCGCCGGACCGGTCCGGGCGCCCCAGGGCGCCGGGCCGGTCTTCGGCGTTCCCCCTGACGGGCCGTCGGCCGCCGGCGGCCCGGGGACGCGGGGGGGGGGGCGGGGGGGGGGCGGGGCGCGGCGGGGCCGCGGCGGAGGCGCCTCCACAGAGACGGCGCGCGCGCGG